>NZ_JBKVXZ010000062.1:0-22003 GCF_046973065.1 Flintibacter sp.
ATTATTCTCTTGGGAATACCGGGAGGACACTAATAGTATCAATCCAGTATCAAGAGCCACAGCGACGGGCAAAAAAGCCTGTATTCATGCGGGTTTGCAACCTTTTGACGGTCATTCCCACTCGATGGTTGCCGGAGGCTTACTCGTGATGTCATAGCAGATGCGGTTGATACCCTGCACCTCGTTGACGATGCGCACAGAGATCTTATCCAGCACCTCGTAGGGGATACGGGCCCAGTCGGCGGTCATAAAGTCGCTGGTGGTCACAGCGCGGAGAGCCAGGGTATAGTCGTAGGTGCGGCCGTCACCCATAACGCCCACGGAGCGGGTGTTGGTAAGCACAGCGAAATACTGGTTGAGGTTCTTGTCCTCGCCGGCTTTGGCAATCTCATCCCGGAAGATGAAGTCGGCCTGGCGCAGAATGTCCGCCTTCTCCTTGGTGATGTCACCGATGATACGGATGGCAAGACCGGGACCGGGGAAGGGCTGACGGGACACCAGGTACTCAGGCAGTCCCAGCTCGCGGCCCAGCTGACGCACCTCGTCCTTGAAGAGCATACGCAGAGGCTCGATGATCTCCTGGAAGTCCACATAGTCGGGCAGGCCGCCCACGTTGTGGTGGCTCTTGATGACGGCGGCGTCACCGGCGCCCGACTCGATCACGTCGGGATAGATGGTGCCCTGAGCCAGGAAGTCCACCTTGCCGATCTTCTTGGCCTCTTCCTCAAAGACGCGGATAAACTCCTCGCCAATGATCTTACGCTTGCTCTCCGGGTCAGAGATTCCGGCCAGCTTGCCCAGGAAACGCTGCTCGGCGTCCACACGGACAAAGTTGATATCCCACTTGGAGAAGGCCTGCTCCACCTCGTCGCCCTCGTTGAGACGCATGAGGCCGTGGTCCACAAACACACAGGTGAGCTGGCTGCCTACCGCCTCGGCCAGCAGCGCGGCCACCACGGAGGAGTCCACACCGCCGCTGAGGGCCAGCAGCACCTTACCGCTGCCTACCTTCTCCCGTACCTGCTGGATAGCGGTCTTGCAGTAGTCCTCCATGGTCCAGTCACCGGCAGCGTGACACACCTCATAGAGGAAGTTGCGGATCATGGCGATGCCGTTCTCGGTGTGGTTGACCTCGGGGTGATACTGCACGCCGTAGAAGCCACGCTTCTCGTCGGCAATGGCCACGTTGGGGCAGGCGTCGGAGTGGGCAGTAAGGGCAAAGCCCTCAGGCACCTTGGCCATATAGTCGCCGTGGCTCATCCAGGAGATGCCCTCCTCAGGCAGTCCCCGGAAGAGCCTACAGGTGGTATCGTAGTAGGTCTTGGTCTTGCCGTACTCCCGGGCGGAGTCATCCTGGGCCTCGGTGACCTGACCGCCCAGAGCATGGGCCATGAGCTGGCAGCCGTAGCAGATACCCAGAATGGGTACACCCCAGGTAAAGATCTCCGGATCCACGTGGGGAGAGGTCTCCAGGTAGACGCTGTTGGGGCCGCCGGTAAAGATGATGCCGATGGGGTTCATGGCCTTCAGCTCCGCCAGAGGGGTGGTGTAGGGCTTTACTTCACAGTACACATTGCACTCCCGGACCCGGCGGGCGATCAGCTGGTTATACTGGCCGCCGAAATCCAGAACGATCACAGTCTGATGGGACATAACAACTTCCTTTCTTACGCTGGACGCTTTGCCCAGGTTTTACACATCTTTTACTCATTGTTCCTTGTTCCCGTTCGCCGCAAGGGCTATACTGAAACCATGCAGAAGAAAGGAGGGAACAGAATGGACTTTCATTGGGACGCCTCCGCCGATCTGGAGGATCTGATCTACGAGAACCAGGACGTATCCGCCAGCGAGCGGTAATCATATACCATCCAAAAGGCCGCACCGGAGGGTGTGGTTTTTTTCTGCCCTGCGGCAGCTCTCCCAAATAAAAGACCCATCCCCCGGCGAGTTTGGTCGCCGGGGGAATTGAGTTTTCAGCGAAAGAATTTCCGCCTTAGATCTTGGTGATGTCGATGGGCTTCAGGTCAACGCTGCGGCTCTGCTCCCGCACGGTGAGCACCGCACGGGCGGTGTCGATGGCGGTGACGCAGGTCACGCTGTGCTCCACGGCGGAGCGGCGGATCTTGAAGCCGTCGCTGTCGTGCTTGCGGCCCTTGGTGGGGGTGTTGATAATCATGTCCACCGTTCCGGAGGCGATCATATCCAGGATGTTGGGGTGGGACTGGGAGACGCGGTTGACCCGCTTGCAGGCGATGCCCGCCTCAGTGAGGGCATCGCAGGTGCCGGAGGTGGCAAAAATCTCAATGCCCATCTCCTCAAAGCCACGGGCAATGCCAACCATCTCGGCCTTGTCCTCGTCCTTGACGGTGACGATGACCCGGCTGCCGCGCTTGGGCACCTTCAGACCAGCACCCTTAAAGGCCTTCAGCAGAGCCTGGGGATAGGTCTCAGCCAGACCCAGCACCTCGCCGGTGGACTTCATCTCCGGGCCAAGGCCGGTGTCCACGTCGGTGAGCTTCTCGAAGGAGAAGACGGGAGCCTTGACGGCATAGTACTTGGCCTCGGGGTAGAGACCGGTGCCGTAGCCCAGGTCCTTCAGCTTCTGGCCCAGCATGACCTTGGTGGCCAGGTCAATAATGGGCACGCCGGTGACCTTGGAGATATAGGGGATGGTGCGGGAGGAACGGGGGTTGACCTCGATGACATAGATGTCGTCGTTGTAGAGGATATACTGGGCATTGATGAGGCCGATGACGCCCAGGTGCTTGGCCATGTTCTTGGTGTGCTTCAGGATAAGCTCACGGTGCTTGTCCTCCAGATTGATGGGAGGATACACAGCAATAGAGTCGCCGGAGTGCACGCCGGCGCGCTCCACGTGCTCCATGATGCCGGGGATGAGGATATCCTCGCCGTCGAACACGCCGTCCACTTCCAGCTCCCGACCCATCAGATACTTGTCGATGAGGATGGGGTGCTCCTGAACGGTCATGTTAATGATCTTCATGAACTCCTCAATATTGCGGTCGGAGTAGGCAATTTCCATGCCCTGGCCGCCCAGCACATAAGAGGGGCGCACCAGCACGGGATAGCCCAGCTCGTTGGCAGCCTTCAGAGCCTCCTGAGTGGTGTAGACGGTGCGGCCCTTGGCGCGGGGGATACCGCACTTCTCCAGGATCTCGTCAAAACGCTCCCGGTCCTCGGCGGCGTCTACGCCGTCGGAGGAGGTGCCCAGGATCTGCACGCCCATCTCGGTCAGAGCCTTGGCCAGCTTGATGGCGGTCTGTCCGCCGAACTGAACCACGGCGCCCCAGGGCTTCTCCTGCTCCACAATGTTCTGCACGTCCTCAGCGGTGAGGGGCTCAAAGTAGAGCTTATCGGCCACGTCGAAGTCAGTAGAGACAGTCTCAGGGTTGTTGTTAACGATGATGGTCTCATAGCCCAGGCGACGGAAGGCCCAGACGGAGTGGACGGAGCAGTAGTCAAACTCGATGCCCTGACCAATACGGATGGGGCCGGAGCCCAGCACCAACACCTTCTTGCGGTCGCTGCCGGTGTCGATGGCCTCGTTCTCTCCGTCGTAGGTGGAGTAGTAGTAGGGAGTCTCAGCGTCAAACTCGGCGGCGCAGGTATCCACCATCTTGAAGGAGGGGATGATACCGTACTTCTCCCGCAGAGCCTTTACCTCGGCCTGCTTCATGCTGCACAGGGTGCCGATATAGCTGTCGGCAAAGCACATCTCCTTGGCCCGCTTCAGGGTGTCGGCAGAGGGCACGCCCTTGCAGCGCTCCAGCTCATTCTCCATGTCGATGATGCGCTTGAAGCCGTCCAGGAACCACAGGTCCATCTTGGTGATGTGGTTGATCTTCTGGGGGGAGAAACCGCGGCGCAGAGCCTCAGCCACCACGAACAGACGCTCGTCGGTGACCTGGACCAGCAGGTCCTCGATCTCGTCGGTGTACAGGCCCTCCAGCTTGTCCAGCTTCAGGGCGCGGACGTTCAGCTCCAGAGAGCGGATGGCCTTCATCAGGGCACCCTCAAAGGAGTTGGCAATGGCCATAACCTCGCCGGTGGCCTTCATCTGAGTGCCCAGAGTACGGCTGGCGGTGGTGAACTTATCAAAGGGCAGGCGGGGAATCTTCAGGACGCAGTAGTCCAGGGTGGGCTCAAAGCAGGCGGTGGTCTTGCCGGTCACCGCGTTGGGGATCTCGTCCAGGGTGTAGCCCAGAGCGATCTTGGCAGCTACCTTAGCAATCGGGTAGCCGGTGGCCTTGGAAGCCAGAGCGGAGGAGCGGGACACACGGGGGTTGACCTCGATGACCGCATACTCAAAGCTGTCGGGGTTCAGAGCAAACTGACAGTTACAGCCGCCCTCGATCTCCAGGGCAGAGATGATATCCAGAGCGGCAGTACGCAGCATCTGGTACTCCTTGTTGGCCAGGGTCTGGGTGGGAGCCACCACGATGGAGTCGCCGGTGTGCACGCCCACAGGGTCAATGTTCTCCATGGAGCAGACGGTAATCACGTTGCCCGCGGAGTCACGCATGACCTCGAACTCGATCTCCTTCCAGCCGGCGATGCAGCGCTCGATGAGCACCTGGCCCACACGGCTCAGGTTGATGCCGCGGTCGGAGATCTCCCGCAGGGAGTACTCGTCGTAAGCAATGCCGCCGCCGGTGCCGCCCAGGGTGTAGGCGGGGCGAACAATGACAGGGTAGCCGATCTTCTCAGCAAAGGCCACGGCGTCCTCCACGCTCTCCACCACCTCAGAGGTGACGCAGGGCTGGTTGATGGACTCCATGCAGTCCTTGAAGCCCTGGCGGTCCTCCGCCTTGCGGATGGACTCGGGGCTGGTGCCCAGCAGCTTCACACCGTACTTGGCCAGGGTGCCGTTCTCATGGAGGGCCATGGCCAGGTTCAGGCCGGTCTGACCGCCCAGGGTGGGCAGGATGGAGTCGGGACGCTCCTTCTCAATGACCTGAGTGACGGAGGGGATGTTCAGAGGCTCGATATAGACGTGGTCAGCAATGTCCTTATCGGTCATAATGGTGGCGGGGTTGGAGTTGACCAACACCACCTCGATGCCCTCTTCCTTCAGGGCACGGCAGGCCTGGGTGCCGGCGTAGTCAAACTCAGCGGCCTGGCCGATGACGATGGGGCCGGAGCCCAGCACCAGTACTTTCTTAATTTCCGGATTCTTAGGCATTACTTGTCACCTCCCATGGAAGCGATGAAACGATCAAACAGATACTCAGTATCCTGAGGGCCGGGGCTGGCTTCAGGATGGAACTGGGTGGTAAAGCAGTTGGGGCGCTTGTAACGCAGGCCCTCACAGGTGCCGTCGTTGACGTTGATGTGGCTCACCTCAGCCACAGCAGGGTCCACGGAGTCGGCCAGCACCATATAGCCATGGTTCTGGCTGGTAATGAATACCCGCTTGGCCTCCAGATCCCGTACAGGGTGGTTGCCGCCGCGGTGGCCATAGGCCAGGCGGCCGGTCTTGGCGCCGGTGGCCAGCGCCATGAGCTGGTGGCCCAGGCACACGGCAAACAGGGGGATGTTGCTCTCATAGAGCTTCTTCACCTCGGCGATGATACCCACATTGTCGGCGGGGTCGCCAGGGCCGTTGGAGAGCATCACACCGTCAAAGCCTCCGGAGAGCACGGTCTCAGCGGGAGTGGTGGCGGGGAACACGGTGACATGGCAGCCCCGGCGACGCAGGCACTCGATCATGTTCTGCTTGACGCCGTAGTCCATCATGGCCACCTTATACTTCTCCTCGCCGTAAGCGGGGCAGTCCTCGGGCTCCTTGCGGGACACCCGCTCCACGGTGCCCTCCACCCGATAGGCCTTCAGCTTTTCCATAATCTCGGCCACATTAAAATGCTCCGCGCAGGTAATCATGCCATTCATGCTACCCTGGCTGCGGAGTATCTTGGTCAGCGCACGGGTATCCACACCTTCGATGCCCGTGATGTTATGTTTTTTCAAATAGCTGTCCAGGGTATCCTCGCAGCGGAAATTACTGCCCATGGGGGACAGATGACGTACCACAAAGGCCTCCGCCCAGGGGCGTCCGGACTCATTGTCCACACTGTTCACGCCGTAGTTTCCGATCAGAGGATAGGACATTACGATACCTTGCCCCGCATAAGAGGGGTCGGTCAGGATCTCCTGATATCCGGTCATGGAGGTGTTGAACACCATCTCACAGATCCGGTCGGAGGTGCTGCCGATGCTGGTCCCGGAAAATACGCTTCCGTTGGCCAAGATCAAAGTCGCTTTCATCAATTCTCTCACACGCCCTTCCGTTCCAGTTCACTTTTTTCTGTCGCAAAAACGCAATGCTCAAAGTGTTTCAAGCTATTGTATCGAAAATTCTTATACAATGCAAGAGGCATCTGTTATTTTTTTGAAATCTTTCTCCCTGCTTTTTTCCAAGGAATATCTGGCGCAAAATTTGGGCAAACTGGACAAACAATACTCGCCGGGAGGGAAGGAAATGTTTACCGGTTTTGTGCGCACGGTGATCTTATATCTGGTTTTGATCGTGGGCATCCGCCTGATGGGCAAGCGGCAGGTGGGGGAGCTGGAACCCTCGGAGCTGGTGCTGTCCCTGGTCATCGCTGACCTGGCTGCGGTACCCATGCAGGATTTCGGCATTCCCCTTTTGGCCGGAGTGATCCCCATCCTCACCCTGCTGTCCCTGACCATGATCCTCTCTGTGCTCACCATGAAGCACGTGGGCTTTCGCGCTCTGCTGTGCGGACGGCCCAGCGTGATCATCCGCCGGGGCAAGCTGGACCAGGGGGAAATGCGCCGCAACCGCCTGACGGTGGATGAGCTGATGGAGGAGCTGCGCTGCCAGGGCTACGCTGACCCCTCCGTGGTCTGGTACGCCATTTTGGAGACCAACGGGCAGCTTTCCGTCCTCCCCAAGGCCCAGGAAAAGCCCCCCACCCTGGCCCAGTTGGGCCAGAATCCAACCGAGTCCGGGCTTCCCCTGGTCCTCATCAGCGACGGGCATGTGCTGGAGCACAACCTTACCGCCCGGGGCGTGGACCGGAACTGGCTGGAAAAGGAGCTGGGGCGCCAGGGCTGCAGCGACCCCAGCGCCGTCTTTTTGATGACGCTGGATGAGACCGGCGGCGTCTATCTGGCGCCTAAACAGGAGGAATAAGATGAAACGGCTTTGGATGGCGGTCCTTCTTCTGGCCGCGCTGTTGTCTTTGTGTCTGGTCAACGCCTGGTATTCCCTCACCCTCACCCGGCAGCTGTCTGAGCAGCTGGACCAGGCCCAGGCCCTGGTGGAGCAAGACCAGTGGGATCAGGCCCGCTCCATCACTCAGGAGGTTTACGACAGCTGGAACGGCCACCACTTTTACCTGCATGTCTTTCTGCGCCACTCGGACACCGACCAGATACTGCGCACCTTCCGCCAGGTGATCCAGTACCTGGATTTGGAGGAGCTGGACCAGTACGCCGCCGCCAATGCGGACCTGGTGGCCCAGCTGGAGCTGCTCTCCGAGATGGAGCAGCCCAGTCTGGTCAATATTTTATAAAACAAGAGGACGGCTCAGACAGAACCGTCCTCTTGTGTTTTCGATTTGATTATTCCACCGTGACACTCTTGGCCAGGTTCCGGGGCTTATCAATGTCGCAGCCCCGCATCAAAGCCACATAGTAGGCAAACAGCTGCATGGGGATGACCTCCAGGGAGGGCAGGAACATGGGGTTGACCTCCGGGATGGTCATGGCGCTGTCCACCAGGCTCTCCAGAGCCTCTTTGTGGTTTTCGCAGGCGATGCCGATCACGTCGGCTCCCCGGGCCTTGACCTCCTTGACGTTGCTCATGAGCTTTTCAAACAGCTCGTTCCACCCCGCCAGAGCTACCACCAGGGTGCCGTCCTCAATGAGGGAGATGGTGCCGTGCTTGAGCTCACCGGCGGCGTAGGCCTCGGAGTGGATGTAGGAGATCTCCTTGAGCTTCAGGGAACCCTCCAGGCCCACGGCGTAGTCGATGTTGCGGCCGATAAAGAAGACCGAGTTGTGGTTAAAGTAGATGGAGGCGTAGTACTGGATCTTCTCCGTGTCCTTCAGAATGGCCTCCGCCTTGGCAGGCAGAGCGCGCAGCTCCTCTACCAGAACGCTGTACTCCTCCTTGGTCACCCGGCCCAGCAGGTCGGCAAAATAGAGACCCAGCAGATAGACCACCGCCAGCTGGGTGGAGTAGGCCTTGGTGGTAGCCACGGCGATCTCTGGCCCGGCCCAGGTATAGAGCACGTCGTCCGACTCCCGGGCGATGGTGGAGCCCACCACGTTGACGATGGACAAAATCCGAGCGCCCAGCCGCTTGGCCTCCCGCATGGCGGCCAGGGTGTCGATGGTCTCACCCGACTGGCTGATGACCAACGCCAGGGTATGTTTGGTCACAATGGGGGCGCAGTACCGGAACTCAGAGGCCAGGGTGACCTCCACCGGGATGCGCAGCAGCCGCTCCAAAATGTACTTGGCGGCCATACCCACGTGGTAGGAGGAACCGCAGGCAATGACGTACAGCCGGTCCAGGTCCTCCAGTTCCTCCTTGGTGATGGTCACATCGTCCAGCACCACTTTGCCGTCCCGCAGGCGGGGAGAGATGGTGTCCCGGATGGCCTTGGGCTGCTCCATGATCTCCTTGAACATGAAGTGCTCATAGCCGCCCTTTTCCGCCGCTGAGATCTCCCAATCCACGTGGGAGGTCTCCTTCTCCACCGGCTGGACCAGGGAGTTATACACCTTGACTCCATCCGGGGTGAGCACCGCCATCTCGCCGTCATCCAGGTAGCAGACCTCCCGGGTGTAGCGGATCAGGGCGGTAACGTCGCTGGCCAGCATGGTAAAGCCCTGGCCCAGGCCCAGGATCAGGGGGGAGTCCTTCCGCACCGCCACCAGCTTATCCGGCTCGTCGGCGCACACAATGCCCAGGGCATAAGCCCCCTGAATCCGGTGGAGCACCTTGGACACCGCGTCCAACAGGTCCCCCTTGTAGTAGTAGTCCAGCAGCTGGGCCACCACCTCGGTGTCGGTCTCCGAGACGAATTGGACCCCCTTGGACTCCAGGAATTTCTTTAACTTTGCGTAGTTTTCAATGATACCGTTGTGTACCACCGCCATGCGGCCGGACTGGCTCACCTGGGGGTGGGAGTTTACGTCGTTGGGGGCTCCGTGGGTGGCCCAGCGGGTGTGGCCCACTCCCATCAGTCCGGGGACGTCCTGCCCCTCCCGGGTCAGGTCCCGCAGTACCTGGAGACGGCCCTTGGCCTTCACTACCTGCAAGCCCTTTTCTGCATCATACACCGCCAGGCCCGCCGAGTCATAGCCCCGGTACTCCAGCCTGGACAGCCCATCCAGCAAAATAGGGGCTGCCTGTTCCTTGCCGATAAAACCAACGATTCCACACATATTGACTGTTCCTCCTAAAACTTGGATCTGGAGGACAAACTCGCAGCCATTTGAACCTCGTTATCCGGTCCCAGCCCTTCTGTTTTGCGGTCACCCGCATATTTGTAGGCTGAGTACGCGCCCGGACCGGGCACGGAAGGGCATCCGCCGAATTTACGGGACAGAGTTCTGTCCTTTCGATACTCCCTTCTCCTCGTCGTCCTGCCCATATAGGACAGGCGCTGGCGCTTTGTGATGGGATCGCCCCATAGCCTCCTTTCTCTCTGCGATATGGTATAAAAAAGCGCAGTGCGCCTTTTTATCAAAGCATTCTCCGGTCCTCCGGATTGATGGACCGGATGGGACGGCAGGGGTTACCCACTGCCAGTACGTTTTCCGGGATATCCCGACTGACCACACTGCCCGCACCGATCACCGACCCGGAGCCGATCGTCACCCCGGGCAGCACCACCACGTTGCCCCCGATCCACACGTTGTCGCCTACGGTGATGGGTTTTGCAAACTCCAGCATAGCGTTGCGGGTGGGATAGTCCAGGGGGTGTCCGGCAGTATAGAAGCCGCAGTTGGGGGCGATGAACACATTGTCCCCGAACGTCACCGGGGCGCAGTCCAGGATGACGCAGTTGTAGTTGGCAAAGAAGTTCTCGCCCACCTGGATGTAGCTGCCATAGTCACAGCGAAACTGAGGATTGATGGCGCAGTTCTTCCCCACCTTGCCAAGCAGCTGCCGCAGCACTTCCATACGCAGCTCCGTCTCTGCCATGGGCAGGGCGTTGAGCTGTCGGCACAGCAGGTCGGCCCGGTGCCGCGCGGCATTCAGTTCGGGTTCATCCGCACAGTAGAGCTGCCCGGACAACATTTTCTCTCGCTCTGTCATCCTTTTCCATCTCCTTCACGGGATGTTATCCTGAAAAACAGACCTATTATAGCGGCCATCCCGCCCCTCGTAAAGAGAATTTAACGAAAAATAATTTTTATTTTGATTTCTTTATGAAATACGTTTTCAGTCCTATCCCAACAAAAACACCGCCCTTCCAGCATTCGGAAGAGCGGTGTCTTTTGTATTTTTATTTGGCTTACCGGCCCAGCATGGTACGGATGCGGGCCACGGCCTCCTTGGTAGCGTCGGCATCGCCGAAGGCGGTGAGGCGGATATACCCCTCGCCGCTGGGACCAAAGCCCGCGCCGGGGGTGGTGACCACGTTGGCCTCCTTCAGCAGCTTGTCAAAGAACTCCCAGGAGCCCATGCCGTCGGGGGTCTTGAGCCAGATGTATGGGGCGTTCACGCCGCCAAAGCAGGTCAGACCCGCCTCGGTCAGGCCCTCCCGGATGACCCGGGCGTTCTCCTGGTAATAGGCGATGGTCTCCTTGATCTGGCGCTGGCCCTCCTCGGTGTAGACGGCAGCGGCGCCCCGCTGGATCACATAGGGCACGCCGTTGAACTTGGTGCACTGGCGGCGGTTCCACAGGGCGTTGAGCTTGGCCCCGTCCCGCTCCAGCTCCATGGGTACCACGGTGTAGGCGCAGCGGTTGCCGGTGAAGCCGGCGGTCTTGGAGAAGGACCGGAACTCGATGGCGCAGGTGCGGGCCCCCTCGATCTCATAGATGGTGTGGGGCACGTCGTCCTGGGTGATGAAAGCCTCGTAAGCGGAGTCGTAGAGGATGACAGCCTTATTTTCATTGGCGTAGTCCACCCAGGCCTTCAGCTGCTCCTTGGTAGCCACGGTGCCGGTGGGGTTGTTGGGGAAGCACAGGTAGATCATATCCACCTTCTCCTGGGGGATCTGGGGGGTAAACCCGTTCTCCTCCACGCAGGGCATGTAGACCAGCTTGGACCACTTGCCCAGCTCCTCCTGGAAGTCACCGGCCCGGCCGGCCATGGCATTGGTATCCACATACACGGGATAGACGGGGTCACACACGGCTACCACGTTGTCGGCGCCGAAGATGTCGCCGATGTTGCCGCAGTCGCTCTTGGCGCCGTCGGAGACAAAGATCTCGTTGGGCTTGATATCCACGCCCCGGGCGGCATAGTCGGTCTTGGCAATGGCCTCCCGCAGGAAATCGTAGCCCTGCTCGGGACCGTAGCCGTGGAAGCCCTCAAAGGTGCCCATCTCATCCACTGCCTTGTGCATGGCTTCGATGACAGCGGGGGCCAGAGGCCGGGTCACGTCACCGATGCCCAGACGGATCATCTTGGCCTCGGGGTGCTCGGCGGTGTAAGCGGCCAGACGGCGGGCGATCTCAGAAAACAGATAGCTGCCGGGCAGCTTGAGGAAATTTTGGTTCACTTTGGTCATAGCGTACCGCTCCTTTGTGCCGTAAGGGCAAAGTTTCATGGTTGATATTATCCCCGATGCTCCCCCGGTTGTCAATCTAAATTTCCCCCTGGAACACGGTGCAGGCCGGGCCGGTCAACAGGATACGGCCGCTCTCCCGCTCCCACTCCACCTTCAGCTCGCCCCCGGGCAGCGCCACTGTGGCCCGCCGGTCACTCTGTCCGGACTTGACCGCCGCCGCCAGCACCGCGCAAGCTCCCGTCCCGCAGGCCAGGGTGGGGCCGCTCCCCCGCTCCCACACCCGCACCCGCAGCCGGTCCCGGGCCTCCACGGCTGCAAACTCCATGTTCCATTCCCCGGGAAAGGCCGGGTCCCGCCCCAGAGCCGCCCCCCGCACCTCCAGATCAATTTCCTCCGGTTCCGGGCAGAAAATGACCCCGTGGGGATTGCCCATGTCCACCGGATACACCGTCTCCCCCTGCACCTCCAGCGGCGGACTCAGTTTAGGCTCTCCCATATCCACCGTGACCTCCCGCACCTGTCCCCCCAGCACATGCAGGCGGAGAAACCGGGGTCCGGCGTCAGTATCGATGGTCAGGCAGGTCTTTCGGGTCAGGCCGTTATCGTACACGTATTTGCCTACGCACCGGATGCCGTTGCCGCACATGGCCCCCCGGGAACCGTCGGCGTTGTACATCTCCATGGTAAAATCCCCTTCCCGGCCCGGCCGGATGCAGATGAGCCCGTCCGCCCCCACCCCAAAGTGGCGGTCCGACAGCCTCACCGCCAGCCCCGGCAGGTCCTCCGGGACCTCTTTGAGGCAGTTCAAATAGATATAGTCATTTCCCAGACCCTCCATTTTGGTAAAGCGCATGCCCGCTCCTTTCCCGCTCAGCCCCTCCGGGCAGCACACGCCCGGACCTACACCGGAAAGCATATGCCCCCTCGCCCCCTCTTAGCACCCGCCCGCCGCTCCCCTCCTGTTTTCCCGTCCTTTTTCCTCTTTTGTGAATTTTCCCACATCCGCCCCCAGCTGATTTGGAAAGTTTGTCGCAATCCAAACTTGAAAAATTGCGGTTTGGGTAGTATCGTATTATTATTATTCGGGCGCGGCCTCAGGACCGCACCACACTACGGAAAGTGGGGCAAGGACGTCCACCCTGGGCGGTCTTGTCTTCTTTTTTACCCCGGCACCGCCAAAATCAGAGGAAAGGGTTTGAGACAATGAGCGATAAAATCACGGAGATCTTTGGCTCCAACGTGTTCAGCACCTCGGTCATGCAGGAGCGTCTGCCTAAGAAGGTCTTTGCTGAAGTCATGGACGTGATGGAACACGGCGGCAACATCAGCATCGCCACTGCCGACATCGTGGCCAACGCCATGAAGGATTGGGCTGTTGAGAAGGGCGCCACCCACTACACCCACTGGTTCCAGCCTCTTACCGGCATCACCGCCGAGAAGCACGACGCCTTTATGACCCGCCCCGAGGACAGCAAGACTCTCCTGCAGCTCACCGGCAAGCAGCTCATCATGGGCGAGTCCGACGCCTCCTCCTTCCCCTCCGGCGGCCTGCGCTCCACCCACTACGCCCGGGGCTACACCGCCTGGGATATGACCTCCCCCGCCTTTGTCAAGGAGATGACTGCCGGCACCATCCTGTGCATCCCCACCATCTTTGTCTCCTATAACGGTGAGGCGCTGGACAAAAAGACCCCCCTGCTGCGCTCCATGGAGGCCATCAACACCCAGGGTCTGCGCATCCTGCGTCTGTTCGGCAACACCCAGGCCCAGAAGGTCTTCCCCTCGGTCGGCCCTGAGCAGGAATACTTCCTGGTAGACCGTGAGAAATATCTCAACCGCCGGGACCTCATCTACACCGGCCGCACCCTCTTCGGTGCTCCCGCCCCCAAGGGCCAGGAGCTGGACGACCAGTACTTCGGCGTCATCCGTGAGCGGGTGGGCGACTTCATGTCCGACCTGAACCAGGAGCTGTGGAAGCTGGGCATCCCCGCCGTCACCCAGCACAATGAGGTGGCCCCCGCCCAGCACGAGATGGCCCCCATCTACACCATGTGCAACCTGGCCGTGGACCAGAACCAGCTGACCATGGAGACCATGAAGCGGGTAGCCACCCGTCACGGTCTGGTGTGCCTGCTCCACGAGAAGCCCTTTGCCGGCGTCAACGGCAGCGGCAAGCACAACAACTGGTCCATCGGCACCGACACCGGTGAGAACCTGCTGGACCCCGGCGACACCCCCAACGAGAATCTCCAGTTCCTGCTGGTCCTCTCCTGCATCATGAAGGCCGTGGACGTCCACGCCGACCTGCTGCGCCAGTCCGCCTCCTGTGTGGGCAACGAGCATCGTCTGGGCGGCCAGGAGGCTCCCCCCGCCATCATCTCCATCTTCCTGGGCGACCAGCTGGAGAGCGTAGTGGAGCAGATCGTCTCCAACGCAGACTCCATCAAGCTGCTGGCTACCGGCAAGCTGGACTCCGGCGTATCCACCGTCCCTGTTCTCAACCGTGACGCCACCGACCGCAACCGCACCACTCCCTTCGCCTTCACCGGCAACAAGTTCGAGTTCCGCATGGTGGGCTCTTCCGACTCCATCGCCGACGCCAACACCACCCTCAACGCCATTGTGGCCGAGGCGCTGTGTCAGGCCGCTGATGAGCTGGAAGCTGCCGACGACTTCTCTACCGCCTGCATGCAGGTCATCCACCGCAACATGACCGAGCATCAGCGCATCATCTTCAACGGCGACGGCTACTCTGAGGAGTGGGTCCAGGAGGCCGCCCGCCGCGGTCTGCCCAACCTGCCCTCCCTGGTGGACGCGGTGCCCGCGCTCACCACCCAGAAGGCTATCAACCTGTTCACCCGCTTTGGCATCTACACACCCCAGGAGCTGGAGGCCCGGGCTGAGATCATGTACGAGACCTACATCAAGGTCATCAAGATCGAAGCCAACACTATGATCCATATGGCCGCCAAGCACTACATCCCCGCTGTCATCCACTACACCACCCGCCTGGCTCAGTCCATCAACGCCGTGGCCTCCGCCTGTCCTCAGGCCGAGTTGTCGGTGCAGCGCAAGCTGCTGCAGGAGGTAAGCCGCTACCTGGCCGACGCCTCCACCGCTCTGGAGCAGCTCAAGCCCCTGATGGGCCGGGTAGACTCCATCGACGGGGTCAAGGAGATGGCTCTGGCCTACCACGACGCGGTGGTGCCCGCCATGGACGCCCTGCGCTACCCCATCGACACCCTGGAGCTGATGGTGGACAAATCCATCTGGCCTGTCCCCACCTACGGCGATCTGATGTTTGAGGTTTAAAAGGATATAACAAAATTGCCCGCCAGCCGGCGGGCAATTTTTTATGGGCATTTTTCCTTTCCAGCCTTTTTCTCGTATCGTCCCTTCTTTTTCGACACAGTCTAGGCTGGGAGGTGATCCACGTTGGAAGACAGCGAAGCACTTTTGCGTTTTATTCACAAAAATGCCGCCATGGGCGTCGGCACTCTGCCCCAGGCTCTCTCTCTGCCTCAGAGCCGGGCTATGACCTCCGCCCTTCAAGACCAGCTGCGGGAGTACCGCTCCATCGCCGCCCGGTCCCAGAGCTACGCCAAGGGGAAGGGTCTTCATCTGAAAGGTCCGGGCAGTGCCGCGCTGACCATGTCGGGGATGATGCTCCGGGCCCAGACCGCTCTGGACCCCTCTACTTCCAAGCTGGCGGAGATGATGATCCAGGGCAGCACCATGGGTACGGTGGAGATGACCCGGCGTCTGCATCAGCTCTCGGATCAGTCTGACCCGGAACTGGTCTCGCTGGGCCGGCAGCTCTTACAGACAGAAGAACAAAACATTCAACAAATGAAGCGCTTTTTGTGAAAAAACTGCCCGCGGCCAGGCCGCGGGCAGTTTTCATTCTTATTTGTCCTTCAGCAGTTTGTTGAGCTCCTGCATAAAGGTATTGATGTCCTTGAACTGACGATAGACCGAGGCAAAGCGTACATAGGCCACCTCGTCCACCTTTTTCAGGCGCTCCATCACCAGCTCGCCGATCTGGGCGGAGCTGACCTCCCGCTCCATCTCGTTTTGCAGCTTCTGCTCGATCTCGTTGACGATGCCCTCCAGGGTCCCCACCGACACCGGCCGCTTCTCACAGGCCCGGATCAAACCGCCCATGACCTTGTTGCGGTCAAAACTCTGGCGGCTGCCGTCCCGCTTGACCACCACCAAGGGCAGGCTCTCCACCGTCTCATAGGTGGTAAACCGCTTATGGCAGGACAGGCACTCCCGGCGGCGGCGGATGCTGGCTCCCTCCTCGGCGGGGCGGGAATCCACCACTTTACTCTCCAGATAGGCGCAATAGGGGCATTTCATTGGCAGTTCCTCCCAATTCAGGCGTCTTTGTTTTAGTGTAGCACATTTTTTCCTGCTGTGGTAGTCCCCACCGAAATTTATTTTCTTCTCCGGTGCTGTTTTTCTTCTCTGGGACATACCAGTGGAGTGGAGGTGACGCCATGTCCGTCCTGCACACACTGACTCAGCATCTCTGGTGCCCCTGGCTGCTGGGGGGCTTTCTGCTCACCGGGCTGGTCTACTCTTTTGGTTCGGGGTTTTTCCCCTTTTTCCACGCCCGGCTGTGGCTAGGTACTACGCTGGGCAGTCTGTTTCATCCCACCAAGGCGAAAAAAGGAGGCGGCCTGTCCTCTCTTCAGGCCCTGGCCACTGCCCTGGCCTCCACCATGGGGACGGGCAGTATCGCCGGGGTGGCCGCCGCCCTGTGTCTGGGCGGTCCGGGGGCAGTCTTTTGGATGTGGGTATCCGCCCTGCTGGGGATGATGACCAGCTGCGGGGAAAAGCTGCTGTCTGTGCGCTACCAGCGCATAGCTCCCGGCGGCGGCCGCCAGGGCGGTCCTATGTTCTATCTGCGGGATGGGGTGGGCTCTCCCCTGCTGGCGGTCTGGTTCTCTCTGGCCTGTCTCCCTGCCACGTTGGCTGGGGGCGGGATGGTTCAGTCAGGTTCCATCGCCGCCTCCCTCCACGGGGCATTTGGCTGGCCGTCCCTGGCCATCGGCCTGGGCACCGCCGCTGCGGCGGGGATGATCCTTACCGGCGGCCTGGGCCGCATCGCCCGGGTATCCCAGGCTCTGGTCCCCGCCATGGCCCTGCTTTATCTGGGCGGAGGCGCGCTGGTGCTGCTGCTGCGCTGGCAGCAGGTGCCCCAGGCTCTCTCTCTGATTTTCCGCTGCGCCCTCACACCTGAGGCTGCGCTGGGAGGCGGTCTGGGCTGGACAGCGGCGGAGGCTCTGCGCCACGGGGTAGCCCGGGGAGTGTTCACCAATGAGGCGGGTTTGGGCACCTCCGCCATGGCCCACGGCGCCGCCGAAGTGGATTACCCCGCCCGTCAGGGCATGTGGGGCATTTTTGAGGTGTTCTTCGCTACCCTGCTCACTTGTACCCTCACCGCCCTGGTCATTCTGGTGGGGGGCGTGTACCAGCCAGAGACAGTACTCTCTCAGCTACGTCAGGGCACGCTTCCCGACTGGGCTTTGGGGGTCCCCCTCACTGCCCGCTCCTTTTCCGCCGTACTGGGGGAGGCAGGGGCATGGATCGTTTGGATCAGCCTGCTGCTGTTTGCCTTCTCCTCCATTCTCGGCTGGAGCTACTACGGCCAGCAGAGCCTGCGCTTCCTCACCGGCGGAGACCGCCTCCTCCCCCTGTACCGTGCTGTCTTTTTGGGATGTGTAGTCCTGGGGGCCTGCGGGAACAGCGCAGGCCTTTGGCAGCTGGTGGACCTGTGCAACGCCCTGATGGCCATTCCCAACCTGCTAGCTCTGCTTCTGCTGGCTCCTCAAGCCCTGCGTCTGCTGCAGCAATGGGTTCAGCAACAAAATACCCCGGTGTGACATGTCACACCGGGGCATTTTGCTTTGTTTAATCCAAGCAGAACATGGGGCGGGCCTCGTCAAACAGGTCCACCATACCGCAGTAGTTGAGGGTCTCATAGGTCTCCAGCCACTGCTGCTGTTCCTCATTGAGCTCCTCCCGTTCCAGATACTCCCCATCTGCCGTGAGGATCCCCACCGGGGTGATGGCAGGCATCTCCTCATAGAGTTGAGAGAGGAAGTTCATGAAACCGGTCAGCGGCATCCCTGTCAGCTGGCCGGTGAGTACGCCCAGATAGTTGGGGCTGATCATTAACCCCTCCTGCTCCTCAATATCATAGTTGGTCCAGATAAAGAAGGGGACCTGGTACTGCTGCATCACCTCTTCGGTGGTACGCTCCGAGAGAGGCTTTCCGTAGAGTTTTTCATAAAACGCGTTTTTCAGAGGCGGCTGGTGATCGCCGAAGAAGACGATCATAGTGGGCTCACTGCTCTGTTCATAGTGGGCCACCAGCTGCTCCAGCGCCTGGTCGCTCTCCAGCACCAGAGATAAGTACTGCTCCGAGGAGTAGTCCGCCTGACGCAGCTCATCGGATACCGTCACTGTTTTCTCCAGGTTGTTCCAGCCCTGGGCGTAGCTGCTGTGATTCTGCATGGTGACGTTAAAGATGAAGTTGGGGTCTCCCTGCTCCGCATCGGTGATCTGGAAGATGGTCTCATAGTCCGACTGGTCGGAGATGTAGTTGCGGATAAGATAGGCGTTGTCCACGTCCTCCTGGTAGAGCTGGTTATCAAAGCGCATGTTGTTATACACGATGGGCCGGTTCCATCCCGAGGACTTATAGGGGTGAAAGGCGGTAGTTTCATAGCCGTTCACTCCAAACAGGGATGCCAGGGAGGGCATCCCTTCTTTGGTGTAGAGCTGGTAGGCTACTGTGTGGGGAGGCTGGAAGATAGTGGAGAACCCGGTGAGGTATTCAAACTCCACGCTGGCAGTACCTCCTCCGGTGACGGGGGAGTACATCCAGCCTTTAATGGTGTTCTCACTGAGGGAGTGGAGGAAGGGGGTGGGGTCCTGAGAGACCTCCAGATTGTCAAAGATGGTCAGGTCGGAGAAGGACTCATTCATGACCACAATGATATTGATGGGCTTGGTCGTGTCCACATTTTCTTCCACACCGGGGTACTCGTCCATCAGTTTCAGCACAAGGTCATGGCTGTAATCATCGGGCTTATCCACCGAGCTATACCGCAGGGCCACCGTGAAATTCAGGAGAAAGCCGTTGGCCTGGGTGACCCACTGCTGGGTATAGATCCCCAGGGCAGGCAGCATGCCGGTAAAGAAGAAGGCAAAAGAGTAGCCGATGCAGAAAACCCAGCCCACGATTCCCACCGGCAGAGGCAGCTTGTCCCGCTTGGGCTGAGGCTGGCACATCCACACCAGAAACAGGTAAGCCACCAGCAGCACCGCCGCCTGCTCCATATAGGTATCAATGGAAAAGTCAAAGGCGTCGGCCACATTGGCCGCCGTCTTCCAGCTGGCCACATCGGCAGGAAACAAAATGCGGCCCCGGAAGCGCAGCACATAGTGGTTTACCAGTCCAATCACAAAACTCAGGCAGATGGCCAGTCCGGATGCCCGGCGGCGGCGCCCCAGCACCAGCCGGCACACAAAGAACAGGATGTAATACCAGACCAGATTCATCAGCACCTGCCAGGCCTGCAGGTCGGAAAACACATCGTTCTGGTTGAGGATCTCCACCATCCAGAAGGCTGCCCAGGGTCCCAGCAGGAATACCAGTCTGGACATCCATTTCCATGGCTGGCTGCGCAAGTCGGCCACCAGCCGCGGGAACGTATCGCGGTACAATAAAGCTCTCATAGGATCTCCTTTGGCGGTCTGAACCGCCTGTGGTATCAAAGCGGCAGTTCCATTGCGCTGCCGCTACCTTTTAGAATAAAACTTTTCAAAAATTTTGCAAGATATTTTCCGGAATTTCACTCTTGTCCTGTTAGACGCAAACGGAGCGGGAAGGTTTCCTTCCCGCTCCCATTTTTTCTTTATTTGCTGTAAATCCGGGCAACCCGGGGGCTGAGCTGGGCAGTCAGTCCGCAGCCCTCGTCCTCTCCCACCAGCAGGGCCACCTCCTGAGAGGCCAGCAGGTTTCCCTGTTCGTCCCAGCCAAACAGGGTCACCGGGTCGCCCACCCGGCAGGGAATACCGGTGACGTCCACCAGAGTCTGATCCATGCAGCAGGCCATCAGCCGGCCCCGCTCTCCTCCTACCAGCACCGGCCCATGGACCCGTACCAGCTCTTCACTGAGCCCGTCGCCGTATCCCACAGCGATGGTAGCCACAGTGGAGTCCCGCTCCAGAAATACCTTTCCGCCGTAACCCAGGGGCGAGCCGGCCTGGAGAGTACGAAGGCCGGTGATCCAGGTGCGCCAGGTGGCCGTTTCACTCACCCGTCCGGTGGGCTGAGTGGGGTGGTCCATGTACAGCCGCCGGCCGATGCGCACCCCGTCCAGCCGGTACTGGGGGAACTGCTCATGGGCAGCGCTGGCCGAAATGTGCCGCAGGGGGATCTCCATTCCTCCCGCCTGCAGCTGCTCCACACCTTCCAGAAACAGCTCATACTGCTGCTGGGTCCGCTCTGTGTCCTCCAGGTCGGCAAAGTGGCTGAAGGCGCCCATGATCTGGAAATGATTCCGGGTGCTTCGCCACTCCTCCAGCAGATGGGCCAGCTCCGCCCCTGGCATTACGCCGGTGCGGTTGAGCCCGGTCTCGATCTTGATTTGAATTTTTACCCGCCGGCCTGCCGACTGTCCCAGCAGTGCCAGCACCGGAAGAAGCTCCAGCCGCCCCACCGACAGCGTGAGGTCCAGCTCCACCGCTGCGCGCAGCAAATGGGCGGGCACACCGCCCAGGATCAGGATCTCCCGGGTGATGCCCGCCTGGCGCAGAGCCGCGCCCTCCCCCACCTGGGCCACCGCTAGAGTGGTGATCTGGGGAAATTCCTCCATAACATGGCCCATGGCCTCCAGCCCCAGGCCATAGGCGTTATCCTTCAGCACAGGGATCAGCTGCGCTCCCTGCAGCTCTTCCAGAACGGTAGCCACATTGCGCCGTACTCGTTTCATATCCACAGATAAAATCGAATCATTCAAAATAATATTCATTTTTCTTTCTGTCTCCCTCTCGCCGAACAAACCTCCGTCCCCCGGTGATCTGCCCCATTCCTCGAAAGATTTTTTTATTGTCACCTGATTATATCCTCTTTTTCTCCCTGTTTCAACCGGAAATTACCGCTCCGTGTCATTTGTGCTAAAAAAATTTATTCCAGCGCTCACTTTTTGCATAGTTATCTATTGACGTTGAATATTTTTCGGTGGTATACTCTTACACAACCTATCCAAGCCCGGTGGGCCTGGATGAATGGTATGTAAAGGAGATTATGCAAAATGAAAAAGAATGTTCTTGCTCTGTCCCTGGCTTTGGCCCTGGGTCTTGGGCTGACCGCTTGTTCCAGCAGCAACAGCGGTTCCGCTTCTAATTCTGGCTCCAACACCGATACCTCCGGCTCCCAGAGCAGCACCAGCGGCTCCAACACCGGCGCTGAGAAGCTGGTCCTGGGCACCTCCGCTGACTATCCTCCCTTCGAGTTCCACGTCCTTCAGGACGGCGAGGACAAGATCGTGGGTATCGACGTGTTCCTGGCCCAGCAGATTGCCGAGGATATGGGCGCTGAGCTGGAGATCAGCGACATGGACTTTGACATGCTGCTCAACCTGATGAACAAGGGTGATGTGGACATGGTCATCGCCGCCATGGAGCTCAAGGATGACCGTGCTGCCGCCGCTGACTACTCCGACCCCTACTACACCGATGAGGCTCCCCTCATTGTTGTGAGAAAGGCTGACCTGGATCAGTACAAGACCCTGGAGGACTTCTCCGGCAAGACCGTGGGCGCCCAGACCGGCACCACCAAGGCTGACATCGTCCTGGGCACCGATCCCGAGAAGCCCCACATGACCGATGTGCAGGACCTGCTGCTGCCCAAGGTCACCGATCTGATTGCTCAGCTCCAGTTTGAGAAGTGCGACGCCGTGGTTCTGGACGCCGCTGTGGCTCAGAAGTACGTAGCCTCCAACGACGAGCTGGCCATCGTCGAGAGCATCGACCTGGGTGAGGCCGCTGAGCCCTACCGTGTGTGGGTTGCCAAGGGCGATCCCAAGGGTCTGCTGCCCTCCATCAATGAGACCATCGCCAAGGTGACTGCCGAGGGCGGCGCTATGACCGACTTCATCGAGCAGGCCAACGATCTGGTTTCTCAGGCTCAGTAAATTCTTTTCGGTCTATCTGCCGTGCACAGCCGCATTTGCGGCTTTTCA
>NZ_JBKVXZ010000063.1:0-21471 GCF_046973065.1 Flintibacter sp.
ATGCTTTGTCTATAAAATCACCCTAAATACACCCCCATATACTTGAATTTGCCGAATGGGAGTAACTTAGAAGGCCCGAAAAAGCCTGTAATGATAGGAGTTTCCAAGGCTTGATGCCCTCTGTGGCAACAATTTTTCCTTGCTTTTAAGAAGAGCTAACTGATTTTAATTGAATCGGTTAGCTCTTTTTATGACTGTTTTGAGCAACACAAAGGGTTTGAAGATTAAGTTTGCGACCTGAGCTGATGATAATAAATGCCTGTCACCAGACCGTAAGAAGTTTATGGTATTCTACTGGTAACAACTCGTAGGAGGGATACCTATGGCGATTTTGATTACCAAAGATTTGTGCAAGACATACGGCAGCGGAGACAATGCCGTCCACGCGCTGAACCACGTATCCCTGACGGTGGAGGAGGGTGAGTTTGTCTCCATTGTAGGCACTTCCGGCAGCGGGAAGTCCACCTTTTTAAATTTAGCGGGCGGGCTGGACAAGCCAACCTCTGGTGAAGTGTGGGTGCGGGGGCACGACCTGGGGAAACTTAATGACGAGCAGCTCACCATCTTCCGTCGGCGAAACATCGGCTTTGTCTTTCAGAACTTCAATCTCATCCCCATGCTCAATGTGTATGAGAATATCACCTTCACCTTGGAGGCAGATGCGCTGCGGCCTGACAAGGAGTTTTTGGACGGGATCATCCATGCTCTTGGACTGGAGGAGAAGCGCTATGCCATGCCAGACCAGCTCTCTGGCGGACAGCAGCAGCGGGTGGCCATTGCCAGAGCTTTGGCCACTAAGCCGGCCCTGATTCTGGCCGATGAGCCCACCGGAAACCTGGACAGCAAAACCGGACTGGAGGTGGCCCTGCTGCTCCAGAATTCCGTGCGGAAGTTTGGGCAGACCCTCATCATGATCACCCACAACGAGGAACTGGCCCAGCTGGCCGACCGCATCCTCCACATTGAGGACGGACGCATCCTGGGGAAGGAGGGGGACCATGTTCCGCATTCATAACCGCCGCCTCTTTTGGCGTCTGGCCGGACGAAGCATTAAGGCCAACCTGGGCCGAAACCTGCTTACCGCCCTGGCTGTCTTTCTTTCCACTCTTATGCTCTTCTCCATCTTTACCATCGGTGTCAACTACTTCCGCAATTTACAGGTCATGATGGACCGGCTGGACGGGGTGACCGACGCTCTCCTGTACGCTCCCACCCAGGAGCAGTATGAGCAGATCAAAGCCACCCCCGGGGTGGAGGTGGTGGGCATCCGAATATCGCCGGGCAGTGAGACGATTCCAGGTGCGCGTGGCTTCGAGATTCCCTTACAGCACTGGTACTACGACGAGGCAGCCTGGGAATACCAGATCCTCCCCATGATCTCCGATGTGGTGGGAACCTATCCTCAGGATACGCTGAGGATCATGATGTCCACGGGTACCCTCAAACGGCTAGGCATTGAAAATCCGGAGGTGGGCATGACCATCCACCTGACCCAGGATTACCAGCTAACCGGCTGGTTTACCGACTACAAATCGGAGGACCGGGTGCTCCGCTCGGAGTCTGGAATTCGGGAGATCTATTCTGAATTCTGGGGCTGGGACAGCTGTCAGCTGGGGGTGTGCTGGTCTGAGGAAGGAACCTGGGAGGCCTTGCAGCAGATTCCGCTTACAGACGCGCAGTACTGGGTTTCCACATCCCAGCGCTCCGTCGTTGCCCTAGAGCAGGTCCTTGGCCTGCTGGGATTTACTGCTCTGCTCATTCTGGTGGGCAGCTGTCTGTTTGTCAGCAACATTCTGTCCCTCTCCGTTCAACATGACATCCGGTTTTACGGCATGCTGAAGACCCTGGGAACCACACCCCAGCAGCTGCGCACCCTGGTGCGGGCAAAAGCCATACTGGCAGCCCTGGTCGGTCTGTTACCCGGTATGTTGGCGGCGATGCTGCTCTGCCTGGAGGTGGTACCTCGGGCTCTGGAGACATTGACCAACGACAATATGTCCGCCATGCCCCGGACGGTGGTCTTTTACCCTGTCATCTTTTTGGGTACCATTCTGTTTGTGTCGCTGACGGTGGCTCTGAGCAGCTGGAAACCGGCTCGGCTGGCGGGAAAAATCTCCCCCATGCAGGCCCTGTCCTACACCGGGCTGCCGGGAGAACGCCGTGGGAAAGCGGGGCGGCGGACCGGGCTGCGCTCCATGGCCCTGCACAACGTGTTCCGGCAGAAAAAGCAGGCCCTCTGGGTCTTTGCCTCCCTCACCCTGGGGGCGGTGCTCATTCTGGCGGTAAACAGCGTGTTCCACCTGGACATGCCGGAGTATGATACAAATGGCTATGACATCACTATTTTTACCTTCCGGGAAACTAACCTGGAGGAAGATGGAGATTCCGATTTTGCACCGAACCTCAATCAGGGTGCTATGGAGGCTATCACCCAACTGGACGGCATCGAAGAAATGGAGATCACCCGGATGTCCGCGCTGTATATGCAGAGTGACCCAGCGGTCCTTTGGCCCTATGCCAAGCAGTTTGCCCGGTGGGTGCGCGAAGACGACCCGGCCGCTGTGAAAGAAAAAATGGAGGCATATCAGGCCGGCGCGGGCCAATTTGAGCGCACAGAAGCGGTGACCCTGGAGCTTTCTGCCCTGGAGGAGTATAATCAGACTGCGGAGCAGCCGGTGGATTTGGATGCCTTTGCCGCTGGGGATACACTGCTGATTTACGACAGCAGCAGAGAATATGTCGACCCGACGGAGGATTTTTCCGGCATGGTGGGTCAGACTCTGTCCATCTGCGGCCGGGACGGACAGGTCCAGTCCTTTACCATTGGCGGGGTGGTGAGCAGGGACGTTCCCCTGGCAGTTTCTCCGTCCGGTAACAATGATGTGCCTGGGGTACTGGTCAGCCAGGCCGGTATGGATCGGATCAATCCGGATGCAGATATCCGGAATATCTGCATCAACGCCGAGAAGGGCCAGTTGATGACTTTGGATCAGGCCATTCAGGAAATCCTGGCCGTGGCTCCCGATCACGTGGAGTATGTCAGCGCCGCCCAGGCCCAGGCGGACTATGCCCACAACCAGCAGACCGTAGCCCTGGTGGGCAACGGCGTGTGCATTCTAATGGTGCTGATGGGGCTTATGAACTATGTGAATGTGATGGCCGCCTCGGTGCAGACCCGCCGGCGGGAGCTGGCCATGATGGAGTGGGCATGACCCGCCGGCAGCTGCGGGCTATGGTCATGTGGGAGGGGGGCATCTACGCGGTTTTATCCTCCGTCCTGTTCCTGGCGGGCTGTGGTATTCTGTGGGCCGCCTTTTCCGATACCCATATTGATGCAGGGGTGCTGGCTTTCTCCTTTGTGTGGCCGCCCAGGCTGGTGGTGGGGGTGGTGCTGGCTCTTTTGGTGCTGTGTCCCTGCATTTCCGCCCTGGCCTACCGGATCTCTTCCCGGGAACCGGTGATTCAGCGCCTGCGGGAGACCAGCTGACCTGTTTTTTAGGAGGTACCCATGGCCCAGCTTTTGTTGGTAGAAGATGATGTTCTGTTGGGGCAGGCGGTGAAGTCCGCACTGGAGCAGGACGGCCACGCCGTGGCGCTGGCCCACAACGCCGCCCAGGCTCAGAAGCTTTGGCAGGCCGTCCGCTTTGACTTGTGTCTGCTGGACATCCGTCTGCCCGACGGAAGCGGCCTGGACCTGTGTGCCGGGTTCCGGCAGGCACGGGACACCCCCGTCATCTTTCTCACCGCCAACGACGCCGATGAGGACGTGGTCCGGGGATTCCAAATGGGCGGTGACGACTATGTAACAAAACCCTTTGCCCCGGAGGTGCTGCGCCAGCGGGTGCTGACTGTGCTGCGCAGAACTGGCAGCGGCGCTCAAATAATCCGCTATCAGGAACTGGAGATTGACCTGGAGCGGCAGACCGTACGCAGACAGGGGGAAACCATCCACCTCACCGCCACCGAGTGGAAGCTGCTGGAAAGGCTGGCCCGCAGCCGTGGCCGGGTGCTCACCCGAACGATGCTGTTGGAGCAGATTTGGGACGTGGAAGGAAGCTTTATAGATGAGAATACTCTCAGTGTCCATATCCGCCGCCTGCGGCAGAAGCTGGAGCCCGATCCAAAGAATCCGCGCTATGTGGTCACGGTATTTGGACTGGGCTACACCTTTGGGGAGGCAACATGAAACGATATGAGCGGCGAGCAGCCCTTTTGTGGACGATTCTGGCTGTGGCCGGGCTGGGACTGTTGATTGCGTCGCTGTGCTTGGAACAGCGCCAAATGCCATGGGTAGTGGGGCTTTTTTTGGCAGTATGCCTGGCCGTGCAGATTCTTCTCTACCGGACTGCAAGAGACAGCATGAGGGAACTGGTGGTTCAACTATCCGACCTGATCGATCAGCTGACCCAGCTTCGGCAGAATCCTGTTTTTCCGCCCCAGGAGGATACCGTCCTCTCACGGCTTCAACAGCAGGTGGAGCGGCTGGCCTCTATCTGGGCGGGACTGAACCGGCAGGCAAAGCGAGAGCGGGATGAGATCCAAAGCTTGGTGTCCGACCTGAGTCATCAGCTGAAAACACCGGTGGCCACTCTGCAGATTTACGGTTCTCTTTTGGTACAGCCTGAGCTGTCCCCGGAACAGCGGCAGGAGTATGGAAGCAGGATGCAGCGCGCCCTGGAGCGGCTGGACTTTTTACTGGACAGCATGGTTAAGCTTTCACGTCTGGAGTCCGGGAGCATCCGCCTTCAGCCACGGATTACTGAAGTAGAGGAACTGGTTCTCAATGCTGCGCTGCAGGTACGTCGGGCGGCAGAGAGTAAAGAAATCAATCTCTCTATCCAGCCGCCGTCCAAACCAATTGCGGTGTGCTGTGACCCAAAGTGGACGGAAGAGGCCATCTTCAACGTCCTGGACAATGCGGTCAAGTATACCCCGCAAGGGGGATGGGTGACTCTTACCTTGGAAAGCTACGAGACCTACTGCCGAATCAATATTTCCGACACTGGATATGGAATCCCACCTGAGGAGATCCCGAAGATCTTTCAGCGCTTTTACCGCGGCCAGAGTGTGCAGGCGGTGGAAGGAGTGGGCCTGGGACTTCCGTTGGCGCGGAAGGTCGTTCAGGAACAGGGGGGATGGATCAAAGTGTCGTCTGACCATAAGGGAAGTACGTTTTCCATTTTCCTGCGGCGCAGCTGACTAAGTTCTGTCTGCAGAATTTTAAGCTGTGACCGATCAATGTTACCTATTCTTTCCAGGATAAATTAGAAAAGAGCTAACTGACAAAATAAGGTCAGTTAGCTCTTTTATCAATTGTTAGATTTTAGAGTGAAGTCTTGGAGTCCTGGCATATTGCTTTCAATTTGGAATAGTATCCGTCCGAATACGTGATATAGATAATGCCCCCTGCCACATAAGCGATGGCCGTCAGAGCAAATCCAGTGGTCAGACCCACAGATTCCTGCATAAAGCCCATTAGGAGAGAGCCAATTCCAATTCCGATGTCGTAAGAAAGCATATAGGTGGAATTGGCGGCACCGCGTTTTGGACCGGGGGTGGTTCCAGTGACAAAGGATTGGAAAAGAGGCTGCAGAATTCCGTAACCCAGCCCAAAGAAGAATCCGGATGCCAGCAGATGAATTCCGGTTGTGAGGAAAAGGAAGCTGACCATGGTAAGGATCAGTACCACCAGGCTGGTATAGACTAAGAGACGATGCTTACCGGCGTCAATCGCCTTTTGGGTGGAAAGCTCTGCCACCAGGCAGACATAAAAATAGGGCAGATGCCCCATAACATCCTTTTCCTGAGCCAGAATGGAGCAGTAGGCAATGACCGCGCCGTAGGGGATCATCAGAAACATCATGTTAAACATAAAAGGGAGCGCAGGACCGTAGATAGACTCTTTCAGAGAAAATGGTTTCTGCTGAGTCTTGGGGTATTTTATCCTGCAGCAGGAGACACAGATCAGAGCAGCCACAGTAATGCCAAAGATGGTCAGAAAGGACGCTTTGCTGTTCATATTATTTTGGACCTGAAGTCCTACAAAAGGGCCAACTACCATGCCGATGGATACTGTGAAAGCGAATCGGCTGATGCCCTCTGTGATTTTGGAGACGGGGAGGACGTCGCCGGCCAGAGTCATGGTAGCAGATCCGCATACCGAGTACACGACTCCCATATAGAGGCGAACCACAATCAGGAGAGCAAATACTGGAAACGCAATAAATGCGGGAAAAGACAGACAAAACAGAGTCAGAAAGAGCAGATATACGTGATAGCGGTTGAAATTATCCAGCAGGTAGCCCGCCACCGGCCGGAACAGAACCGTAGATACCGACATAGCAGTGAGCACAATACCTACCTTTGAACCGGTAATACCAATTTCCTGACAATATACCGGGATGATAGGAATGGATGCGTAAAAAGCGGCTAAAACCAAAAGATTGGTGATAAAGAGGAGAATAAATCTCCGATTCCATATTTTTTCCGTTGTTCTCATTCAGGCAAGACTCCTTTGTTTCATTAAACTAAAATGGTGGCACATGCCACTATATTTAAAATAACATGACGCAGGGGGCGGCGTCAATATCTGGTTGCACGCGCCACCAAAAAAGGGTATAATGAAAACACGCTTGATACAAAGGAGGGGGTGGGCATGGACTATGTGGCAGAGGGCCCATTTAAGTCGATTTCCATTCTGTATCGAAAGTCCCATATCTGGCTGAATAACAACTGTGCATCGTATGATCTTTCTGCGGCGCAGGCCGTAGTAATCCTGATTATCTGCGATTATCGGTCCCTGACCCAGGATGATATCACCAAGCGGCTGTCTCTGGATAAAAGTGTCATTGCCAAGACGGTGAACAAGCTGGAGGAGCGGGGCTACCTGGTTCGCACCACCAATGCCAAAGACAAACGGACCTATGATATTTCTCCGACGGAAAAGGCGTGGGAGATCTATCCATTTATCAAGGAGCAGGTCGAGGCATGTTTTCAGCGTATGACCCACACCATGACGGATCAGGAGCGGGAAGAATTCAGACGTCTGCTGCAGCTGGCGGCAGAGGCGTCCATCGCTCTGGACGAGGAGTAATGGAGCGTGTGTTTTGCTTGCCCTTTCTCAAAACTGCCGGTATAATGGTATTAGTTTGAGAAAGAAGGAGGAAAACCATGTTTTCTGACTATAAAAGTAAGTTTGTCTCTCCTCAGGAAGCGGCTCGGCTGGCAGTACACAGCGGCGACTGGGTGGACTACGGCTTTGGCGGCGGTTTCCCGGAGCTGATGGACCGGGCTCTGGCGGAGCGGCGGGACGAGCTGACCGACGTAAAGATCCGGGGCGGTCTGGTGATCCGTCCCCGTATTGAAGTGGTGGAGCAGGATCCGGAGCAGAAGGCCTTTCACTACTACAGCTGGCACATCGGTGACTATGAGCGAAAGCTCCAGAGCCGGGGGCTGTGTACCTTTATGCCTATGCTTCTGCGCTATCTGCCCCAGTTTTACCGCCATCATATTCGGGTAGACGTGGCCTTTGTGCCGGTGTCCAAGCCCGATGAGAAGGGCTATTGCGGATTGGGTATCTCCAACTACGCTTGGCGTACCATCTTTGAGGCGGCCCGCACGGTGGTTTTTGAGATCAACGAGCATTTGCCCACCCTCCAGGGGGTGGACGGCTCTCACCGGGTCCACCTGTCTGAGGCCGACTACATCGTGGAAGGAGAGCACGAGGCTCTGCCCACCCGCTCCTACAAGGAGCCCACCGAGGTGGACATCCAGATTGCCAAGCGGGTAGTCGAGGAGATCCCCAACGGAGCGGTACTGTCTCTGGGTGTGGGCGGCGTGCCTTTTACTGTGGCCCAGATGCTGGCCCAGTCCGATTTGAAGGACCTGGGCTGTCACACCGGCACCATCAGCGACGCTTTCCTTACCCTGTACCGGGCGGGCAAGCTCACCAATGCCTGCAAGGAGGTGGACCGGGGTTACGCCACCTGGAACCTGGCCATGGGTTCCCAGGAGCTCTACGACTGGCTGAAGGAGGAGCCCCAGCTCTTCCGTCCCGCCGATGTGGACTATGTACACGATCCCCACCGCATGGGAGACATGTCCAATTTCATCAGCATCAACGGCGGAGTGCAGTTGGATTTGATGGGTCAGGAAAACGCGGAATCGGCGGGTACCCGTCAGCTCTCCGGCACTGGCGGCCAGCTGGACTTCTTGGAGGGAGCGTTCCGATCTCCCGGCGGAAAGGGATTTATCTGCATGAACTCCGCCCGTAAGACCAAGGACGGGACCCTGAAGTCCAATATTGTTCCCTTCATTCCGGCGGGCAGTACTGTGTCCGCTCCCCGGGGGATGATTCAGTATGTGGCTACGGAGTACGGCGTGGTCAAGCTGTCCGGCCTGTCCCTGCCTGAACGGGCCCAGGCTATGATTTCGGTGGCCCATCCCCAGTTCCGCGCGGAGCTGGAGGCCTACGCAAAAGAAAATTTCCGATAAAGGATAAGAAAAAGGACGGAAGCCTATGGCTTCCGTCCTTACATTTTATCGCTTTTTCCGACCCTTGGTGCCCTTTGTCACCGGGGGCTTGGGCTTGGCCCAGCCCGCCTTGCGCTTGGGAGTGCTGGGAGCGTTCTTCTTTTCTGCGGTGTGCCGTCCGTCAAAGCGTTCCTTTCTGGGATCGCCGGGGGCTTTCCTTCTGCCTTGGAAGGCACTTCCGCCCTTTCCCTTGGCGGCAGGACGGCTGTCCTTGTTGCCCTGTGCCCCGTAGGACTGTCCCTTGCCGGGGCGGATGAGGCAGTGCTTGCCGTAGCCAATGAGATCCTCCCGGCCCGTCTTGTGGAGGGCCTCCAACACCAGGGCACGGTTCTGAGGCTTGCGCCACTGCATGAGAGCCCGCTGGAGGGCCTTGTCATGGGGTGTCTTGGGGACAAACACCGGCTTCATGGTCCGGGGATCCAAACCGGTGTACCACATGCAGGTGGCCAGGGTGCCGGGAGTGGGATAAAAGTCCTGGACCTGCTCGGGCATGTGGCCCTGCTTGTTGAGCCACTCGGCCAGCTGGACCGCATCCTCCAGAGTGCAGCCGGGATGGGAGGAGATGAGGTAGGGGACCAGGTACTGGTCCTTCCCGTAGCGGCGGTTGAGCTTAAAGTACTTCTCCCGGAATTTTTCGTAGACCTCGATATGGGGCTTGCCCATATAGTCCAGAGTGTGGGCCACACAATGTTCCGGAGCCACCTTCAGCTGGCCGGAGATGTGGTGCTGGATGAGGTCGGTGAAAAACTCCCCGCTGGGGTCCTTCATCAGATAGTCAAAACGGATGCCCGACCGGATAAACACTTTCTTTACCTTGGGAATCTCACGAAGCTTGCGCAGCAGCATCATGTAGTCGGTGTGGTCGGCGTCCAGGTTAGGGCAGGCCTCGGGGGCCAGGCAGGCCCGGTTTTTGCACATGCCGTGCTTGAGCTGTTTCTGACAGGAAGGGCGGCGGAAGGTGGCAGAGGGACCGCCCACGTCGTGGATATAGCCCTTGAAGCCGGGGTGCTCGGTCAGGGCCTTTACCTCCCGGATGACGCTCTGGTGGCTGCGGCAGGAGATGACTCGCCCCTGGTGGAAGGCCAGGGAGCAGAAGTTACAAGCGCCAAAGCAGCCACGATTGTGGGTCACCGAGAAGCGCACTTCTTCAATCGCAGGCACGCCCCCCATCTCATCGTACATGGGATGGGGCTCCCGGACATAGGGCAGCTCGGCAACTTCGTCCATTTCCGCCGTAGTGAGAGGCCGGGTGGGCGGGTTGACCAGCAGGAACTGGCGGCCGTGCTTTTGCAGAATGGCCTTGCCTACGAAGGGATCGTGCTCGTTGTACTCTACCATATTGGCCCGGGCATAGGCCTCCTTGCTGGAGGATACCTCCTCAAAAGAGGGGACTTCCACCCAGGGGTAGGCGCACACACCGGGATGGGCGGCGGCTACGCAGGTGCCCCGTACATCGGTGATCTCATCCACAGGGGTGCCACTGGCCAACCGGGAGATGATCTCTTTGGAGGCCAGCTCGCCCATGCCATAGGTGAGGATGTTCGCCTGCGCATCAAAGAGAATGGAGCGGCGAACCTTGTCCTCCCAGTAGTCGTAGTGGGCAAAGCGGCGCAGAGAGGCCTCCAGGCCGCCGATGATGATGGGAATGTCGCCAAAGGCTTCCCGCACCCGGTTGGAGTAGACCACCGTGGCGTGGTCGGGGCGCAGTCCGGCTTTCCGACCGGGGGAGTAGGCGTCGTCGTGACGGCGTTTCCGGGCGGCGGTATAGTGGGCCACCATGGAGTCCAGGTTGCCCGCCGAGATCATCACCGCCAGCCGGGGACGCCCAAGAGCCTGGAAGGGGGCGGCGCTGTGCCAGTCGGGCTGGGCGAGAATGGCCACCCGGTAGCCCTCTGCCTCCAGCACCCGGCCAATAATCGTGGGGCCGAAGGAGGGGTGGTCCACGTAGGCGTCGCCGGTGATGAGCAGCACATCATAGCTGTCCCAGCCCCGGCGGTCCATATCCTCCCGGCTTACAGGTAAAAATAGGTCGCGGTCAAATCCCATAGGGAAACCTCTCTTCCTTAGTATAAAATGCGGGACACCGGGTGTCCCGCAGCAAAGCAGTTATTCTGCTACATTTGGAATATCGGGGCGGCAGATGGGCTTTTCCAACACGTCCAGGGGGAACCATTTGCCCTCTTCCACGCCGATCTTGTGGAAACCGTATTTATCATAGAAATGCTGAGCGTGATCGTTATTCAGTGCACAGCGCAGACGCAGGCCCTGGCGGCCCTCCTTGCGGAAGATGGATACTGCGTGCCCCAGCAGCTGCACGCCCAGTCCGCGGTTGCGGAACTCGGGAGCCATGTAGCACAGGGGGATGTAACCCGCTCCGTCCGAGCGGAAGCGCTCCAGATCCAGCTGGATCATGCCTGCAAACTGGTCTCCGGCCATAGCCACGGATACGCCCCAGGGGGACATTTCCAAATCACGCCGGGCGACTTCCCAGAAGCCGGGACCGTCAAAGGGTAGCTCGGTACCGTGGACGGTGATCCAGGTGTCCCGCCGGGCGGCGAGATAGAGCTCCTGTTCCTTTTCCGGGTCCAGGGGGCGGAACCAAAGGTTTACGTCCTCCGCCTTCTGGCCGCCCTTGCGCCACCAGGACTGGCGGGCCAGCGTGGAGATGGACTCATCCAGATGGGAGTTGTCGCCCTCATAGACGATATGGAAGGCGTTTCCGTCCCAGGCCAGGCAGGTAACAGCGGTGTTGTCAAAGTGAGGCAGGTCCTTCCACTGCTCAGGCTCTGTTCCCTTGACCTTGCCTAAAAACTGCCGGATAGCAGTGCCGTGGCTGAAGAGAGCCACATTCTGGTCGGGGTGCTTTTGGGCGATGGAGCGGATGGCTTCATAGACCCGGTCTCCCAGCGGGCCGAAGCCCTCTCCGTCGCCAGGAGCCTGGAAGCTGGGATCGGTATGGTTGAACAGAGCCAGCTGCTCTCCCTGAAAGTGGCGCACCTCGCCCCAGGTGCGGTCCTCCCAGTCACCCATGTGGATCTCACGCAGTCCGGGGTGCGGGTGGAGGGGAAGACCTTTGGGGAGATATACAGCCCCTGCGGTGAGCTGGGTGCGGATGAGGTCGCTGGAGTAGACCGCGTCAATGGGAACCGAATCAAACCGCTGCTGAAGCGCCTGAATCTGACGCTCTCCATTTTTCGTGATCAGAGAATCGTACCAACCGTGGATGCGGCGATAGAGGTTTCCCTCTGCCTCCGCATGACGAATCAGGTAAATTGTTGTCATATCATTCCAGTCCTTTGCATAAGAGATCAGCCGTGGGACTTCATTTCAAAGTGGATCAGCAGAGACAGCAGCGCCCGCAGCAAAACCACCGCCCCCAGGACAACCAGTTCGTTCAGATCCCGCACCAGCACGGTTTTCAGGATCTCCGCTGCCATTTTAAATTCCAGACTGGTGGCCAGTCCGTTGGCCAAGTCAAATTTTACGTCTAGCGGGACGTGGGTGACCAGGCCTTTGCAGTAGTTCCAGAAGGCGCGCACAGCGGAAACAGCCACCACAAAGATGCCCATCAGCTCACAGATGGAGATGATCGGGGGCAGAAGCATGGCGATCAATTCTTCCAGCATGGCAACCTCCTAAAAGATTATAACATATCGTCGCGCAGGCACTCATAGACCAGGGAGGAGAAGGAGGAGGCCGCGCCCCAGTCGAAACGGAACAGCCCCTCGCCTCCGCCGCCGCCAATGCAGTGCACCCGGGTGGGGCCGGAGAGATTATCGATGGTAACCGTGAGGGTCAGACGATTGCCTGCCCGCCAGTAGTGCTTTTCATAGACGGCCACGATGCAATACTGCTCTCCCTGGCCCTGGATCACATAGTGATCAAGAAGTTCTCCGGTGATGCTTCCGTCCACCACAGCGGAGTGGATCTTTTTGGCGGTCTCTTCCATAGACAAGGAGACCAAAAAGGTGTTTTCGTCCATCGAAAAGCCCTCCTTCCCTTACCAGGGCTGAACGCCTCCGGTGAGCTGAGCCACACGCTCCAGACCCTGATGGGAGGCAATATCGGCCAGCTCATCCCGCACCTTGATGGGAGCGAACGGATCGGCAAACATGGCGGTGCCTACGGCAACCGCGGTGGCTCCGGCCAGCATCAGCTGAGCCGCATCCTCGCCGCGGCTCACGCCGCCCATGCCAAGGATGGGAACCTTCACCGCCTGGGCAACCTCCCAGACCATCCGCACTGCCACAGGCAGGACGGCGGGACCGGACATGCCGCCGGTGTTCATCTTCAAAATGGGACGGTGGGTATTCACATCGATACGCATGCCGCGCAGAGTATTGATGAGGGACACGGCATCAGCGCCGCCGTCCTCCACCGCCCGGGCGATTTCGGTAATGTCGGTGACATTGGGGGAGAGCTTCACCATGACGGGCACTTTGCCTGCATGGGCCTTAGCCACCTGGGTGACTTCAGCGGCCAGCTCGGGGCGGGTGCCGTAGGCCAGGCCGCCTGCCTTTACGTTGGGGCAGGAGATGTTGACCTCGATCATATCCACCCCGGCCTCAGACAGCTTTTCACACATGATGCCGTATTCCTCGGGGGTGTTGCCCGAGATGTTGGCGATAACCTTCACGTCATACTGGCGCAGGAAGGGCAGTTCTTCGGCAATAAAGGCGTCTACTCCGGGATTTTGCAGGCCCACGGAGTTTAGGATGCCCATGGGGGTCTCTGCAATACGGGGGGCAGGATTTCCCTCACGGCGGTGGAGGGTCAGTCCCTTGGCACAGATACCGCCGATCTCGCTCAGATCATAAAACTGGCCGTACTCCCGGCCAAAACCGTAGGTGCCGGAGGCTACACAGATGGGGTTTTTCATGGTCATCCCGGCCAGGGTGACGCTCATATCCACATTAGGCATTCCAGTCCACCTCCTTGGAGTCAAAGACGGGGCCGTCCTTGCACACGTGCTTGCGGGAGCCGTCAGCCATATCGCAGGCGCACACCAGGCAGGCGCCCACGCCGCAGCCCATGCGCTCCTCCATGGATACCTGGCAGGGAACGCCGAACTCCTCGGCCACCTTGGCTACGTTGCGCAGCATGGGCTTGGGGCCGCAGGCCAGCACAGCGTCATAGTTGTTATTCTCGCTCAGCTCCTGGCGCACCAGGGCATCCACAAAGCCGTGGTGACCCATGGAGCCGTCGTCGGTAGCCACGAGCACCTTGGCGCACTCATCCTCAAAAGAATTGGTCAGGATGATCTTGTCCTGAGAGCGGCCGCCCAGAATAGCGGTGGATTTTCCGCTGGTATACTGAGCACAGCCCAGCATGGGAGGGATACCGATGCCGCCGCCCACCAGCAGATAGCGGCCCTCGGGCTTCATGGTAAAGCCGTTGCCAGCCAGTCCCAGCACGTCCAGGCTGTGGCCAACGGGGCGGTTGGCCAGACACTGGGTGCCTTCGCCCCGGACCTCAAAGACGATGGTCAGAAGGTCCTGAGGCTCATCTTCCTGGCAGGAGCACACAGAAAGGGGACGGCGCAGAAGCAGTCCCTCACCGCACTTGACATGGACAAACTGGCCGGGGGCCTTGAAGGAGGTGCGGACCATGTCGCCGCACTCCAGCGTCATATAGATGGCGTCTCCCATCTGCTCTTTGGAGACGATTTTACATTTGCGTTCTACTTTCATCGTGTCACACCTTTGTCTGACTGTTATTTTTCCCAGGGAGGCTTGGTTCCTGTTTGTGTGTTTCTAGATCGGGGAGAGGTGGCCTGTTTCATGGCGCAGTTAGGGCAGCCAATCAAGGGGCTGTGGCGAGTGCCGCATACCGGACAGGTGACGGGCTCTTCCTCTTCGTCAGGGATGTTAGGCAGTTCCGGAGGCTCAGGAAGATAGAATTCTGCTTTGCCGCACTGGGCGCAGCGAATGACCTCTGCTGTCAGCCAGGAGGCAAACAGCCCGTCTCTTGCTACCGGACCCAGCAGACCCTCATCGCCCAGATGGAAAATCTTGGTTCCGTATTTCTCCATGGGTCCACCGCACCGCAGACAGGTTTTGTCTGTGCGGATGGCCTGATGGGCCCGTTCCAGACGAGCTTGCTTCTTTGCCTGCTGGATTCTTTCCCGGTTCAAAAACTTCTGGAGCTCATCCGGATACAGAGCGCGACCGGTGGCCAAGGCTCTCTCCGCCCGTTCTGTGGGAGAAAGTGGGGTTAACTCATCGACACAGTTGGAGCAGACTGGTTCATCGGTATCTCCGCACAAAACCATGCCGCCGCCAAACAGACCATATTCCTTGCCGCAGAAAATGCACCGTTTTGCCATGGCTCTCCCTCCTTATTTTTCCCAGGGGGCTTTCTCTTCTTCCTGCCAGGGGAAGCGGAAACTGCGTTTTTCATCGGACTGGGCCGGGATCGTCTCTGGAGCAGCCTGGGAGGCTTGCTCCTTTAGCTCGTTGTTCTGTGTGGAAGAAGGGGGGACAAACCCGGCGGTATAAAGCTCTACCTTACCGCACTGAGGACAGGCATACAGATCCACCTCGTACTGGTCGGCCAGAAGGGTCATCAATCCGCCGCCGCCATCCGCGTCGATGGAGAAGTGCTCCAGCTTGCGTTCCAGTATGGCGCCGCAGGCCGGGCAGACCTTTCCGGTATTTACATTTGCTTGTACCGTGTCCGCCTTCTGTAAATGGGGAGAGGCCAGAATCTGCTGTTCCAGGTCCTGCCGTTCTCCGGGGGATGCTTTACTCATTCGGACGTCACAGGCACTGCACAAAACCTGCTTGCTGCCGTGAAAATCCAAATCGATCTGATCGAGCAGTCCAACTTTTTTACCGCAGAGCACACAGTAAGCCATAGGATCCCCTCCTTATGCAGAGTCAACGAATCTACTGTTACGAACCGGATGAAGGTGTTTCCACTAGGGCCAGGGCCCCAGTGGAAAATTTATATTATTCTACGGTCACAAACTGAGCAATGTCGTCCCGCATGGCGATAGCGGCGTTCCGGGCCGCCTCCTTGAAGTCGTGACCGTCGCCGCCGGTCTTCTTCCAGGCACACATGATGCCGCGGGAGGAGTTGACGATAGCGCCGTGGCCCTTCTCATTGAAGGCGTACTTCACGTCGGCCGCGGTGCCGCCCTGAGCGCCGTAGCCGGGCACCAGGAAGAAGGTGTGGGGCAGGCGGCTGCGCAGATCCTGAATCTGCTGGGGATAGGTGGCGCCGGTGACGGCACCGGCCATGGTAAAGCCGTACTTGCCCTCGGTGCCGGCGGCAATCTGCTCGTTGAGCTCGCCCATCACTTCATAGATGGTGCGGCCGTCGGCGGCCTTCACGTCCTGAAGCTCACCGGAGCCGGGGTTGGAGGTCTTCACCAGTACGAAGGCACACTTGTCCTCGCCCTTGGCGGCCTCCAGGAAGGGCTTGATGGAGTCGGAGCCCATGTAGCCGTTGAGGGTGACACAGTCAGCGTCGAAGGACTTGAACACCTGCCCCTCGATGGGAGCGCCGGAGAGCCAGCCTTCCGCATAGGCAGTGGCGGTAGAGCCGATGTCGCCGCGCTTGATGTCGGCAATGACAAACAGACCCTTCTCCTTGGCGTAGCGGATGGTGCGCTCCAGCATCTCCATGCCCTGCCAGCCCAGGTTCTCATAGTAGGCGGCCTGGGGCTTGACAGCGGGGACAATGTCGCACAGAGCATCAATGAGGCCCACATTGAACTGCCAGATGGCCTCCACAGCCCCCTTCAGGCCCACGCCATACTTCTCAAAGGCTTCCTTGCGGATATACTCGGGGACATACTCGATGCGGGCGTCCAGCCCAGCCACGGTGGGGTTTTTCTTCTCGCGGATCTTCTCCTGCAGCACGTCAAAAGACATGGTTGATCTTCCCTTCTCTTTTTAAAATCAAATTCTGCCAGCGGCAGTTTCTATCTGCTTCAGCGGTCCTGATAAATCACATTTCCGCCTACAATGGTGTACTTTACCTTACCCTTGACCTCCCGTCCGGCAAAGGGGGTGTTCCGAGCCTTGGAGGCAAACTGCTCCGGGTCAATGGTCCAGACCTCTTCGGGGTCAAAAATAGTGATGTCGGCGTCGCTGCCCAGGGACAGGCGGCCCTTGGAACTCAGACGCAGAATGGAGGCGGGAGTGTAGGTCATGCGCTTGATGATATCGGGCAGCTTCATCTTGCCCGTGTGGTAGAGCTCGGTGAGGGTGATGGCCAGAGAGGTCTCCAGACCCACCATACCGCTGGGCGCCCGGGTGAGGGGCCGGGATTTCTCCTCGGCGGAGTGAGGCGCATGGTCGGTGGCGATGGCGTCGATGGTGCCGTCCTTCAGACCGGCAATGATCCCCTTGATGTCCTTAGCGGTGCGCAGGGGAGGATTGACCCGGGCCATGGAGCCCTGAGTGAGGATCTCATCCTCCGTGAGGGTGAAGTACTGGGGGCAGGTCTCACAGGTGATGGCAACGCCCCGCTTTTTCATCCGGCGGATGATATCCACGCTCTTGGCAGTAGATACATGGCAGATGTGGACGTGGGCGCCGGTCTCTTCGGCCAGCATGGCGTCCCGCATGACCATGATCTCTTCGGCGATGGCGGGCCGACCCTCCAGCCACAGCTGGCGGGATACGCTGCCCTCATTGACCGCACGGCCTTCCACCATGGTGGTGTCCTCGCAGTGGCACAGTACCGGCATCTCCAGACGCTTGGCGTGGATCATCACATCCCGCATCAGGTTTGCGTTGTCCACATTGCAGCCGTCATCAGACAGAGCGATTGCGCCCGCCTTTTTCAGGGCGTCGGCATCCGAGGGCTCCTCGCCACGCATGCCCATGGAGACGGCGGCGATGGGGTAGACGTGCACGCCGTTGGCCTGAGCAGCCTTGTCTTTGACATAGCGGACCTGCTCCGGAGTGTCCACCACCGGATCGGTGTTGGCCATGCAGGCCACCGAAGTAACGCCGCCGTGAGCGGCGGCGGCAGTACCGGTAAAAATGTCTTCTTTGTAGGTGAGGCCGGGGTCACGCAGATGTACGTGCATGTCCACCAGACCGGGGCACACCACAAGACCGTCCGCATCGATTACCTGGTCAGCCTCTTGACGAATATCCTTTTCCAGCTGGACCACTTTTCCGTTTTCGATATACAGGTCCTGGATGGATACGGTGCCGCTTACCGGGTCCACGACTCGTCCGTGTTTGATCAGAAGTTTCATAATAAAGAATCCTCCAAAGGGTAGGGCAAATGCCCAATGCAGTTTTCGAAAAACGCGCAGGAATGCGCGCACATACTCAAACTAAATTATAGCGGAATCCACAGAATTTAGCAACGCATTTTTCCCCGAAACCGGAAAGAATAACAATGCGCGCCAAACAAGCCGTTTTGGTGCGGGAAAGGACGTGAAGAAGCGATGAACGGATGCGGATATGGAAAGTTTTTTCTGGGCATGACCATGGGCATGGCGGCTGGCGCCGCTATGGGCATGACCATGGCTCCCTCTCGCCGTGAGATGCGGCGGGTGGCTCACAAGGCGGCTAAGAATGTCACCGAAGCGGTGGAGACTCTTACCGACGCCATGGGGATGTGAGCAAAGGCCCGGCGGAGCGCTTGCTCCGCCGGGCAAAAATGATGCTTGACAAAGTAATTAGCATATGCTAACTTAAATAGCAGTTAGCAAAGACTAACTATAAGGAGGGATCAAACTGACTACCTTGGATCATCTGCTTGCCGCCCACTGCGCCCCGGCTTTGGCTGGGATCAAGCCAGCCAGTCTGGTTTCCTGCCAGCGCAGTCAGTTTCCTCAGCTGTCCCGGCAGCTGGAGGAGTACCGCAGGGCCTTTGCTCCCAAAGACGTACACTTCCGGATTTTATGTGCCTGTTCCAAGCGCTATCTGCTGCTGGTCTACCGCCGTCGCCTGCTGGAGCAGTGTCTTGCGCAGGAGAAGGTGGTCACGCTGCTGGAGCAGTTTGGCTATCGCCGGGAGGAATCGTTGGAGACCAAGCTGGACCGTCTGGCCCGCCGGGCAGCGGGACAGGGGAGATTCCCCCATGAGATCGGGCTGTTTCTGGGCTACCCTGTGGAGGACGTGGAAGGATTCATCCGCTATGGCGGTGCGGGCTGTAAGTTGTGCGGCTGTTGGAAGGTATATGGCGATGTGCCCAGTGCCTCCCGACAGTTTGCCCGGATTACCCAGGTGTGCCGCACCTGTGTGCGGCGGGTAGAGCAGGGCGAGACCCTGTTTGAAGTGTTTGCTGTGGCATAGCCAAGTATATATGAATATTTTAGGAGGTTCACCATGAGTAAGATTGCTGTGATCTATTGGAGCCAGACCGGAAACACCGAGATGATGGCCAACGCCATTGCGGAGGGCATCCGGGAAGCGGGCGCGGAGTGCGACGTGCTCAGCGTGCCCGCGGTGAGCGCCGACCAGGCCACGGAATATGAGAAGCTGGCCCTGGGCTGCCCCGCCATGGGAGCCGAGGTGCTGGAGGAGATGGACTTTGAGCCCTTCTTCACCGAGCTGGAGCGCCGTCTCAGCGGCCGCCCAGTAGCCCTGTTCGGCTCGTACGGCTGGGGCGACGGCCAGTGGATGCGGGACTGGGTGCAGCGCACCCAGGACGCCAACGCCAACCTCTACCAGGAACAGGGTCTGATGATCAACGAGACTCCTGACGAGGATGGATTGGAGCAGTGCCGGGAGTTTGGACGGGGCTTTGCCAAGTATTAAGAGAATACATAGAAAAACGGACGGTTTCCAGGAAACCGTCCGTTTTTCTTATGGAAAGGAATGAAAGTAAGCAAGCATCAGTTGGGGCGGTACTTGTCCACCACAGCCTTCATAGCCTCCCACTGGTCCTCCATGTCGGCCACCAGCTTAAACTGGGTGCGGCAGCGGTCCAAGTTCTGGCCCTCGCGGTGGGTGCGGAAGTAGTGGTCGCCCTCCAGATAGTCGGTGAGGAAGCGGATGCCGCACTCCAGAGTCATCAGCTTGGCACCCCAGGGCAGGTAGTCCAGCTCGGCCTGGGTAAGAGCGCCGTTGGCTCCCTCCAGGAAGCCCTGGGTGTACACCTCAAACAGGGACAGGTCGAAGTTCACCTTGGACAGGTCCTTCTCATCCTCGGCACAGTGGTTGGCGCCAAAGCGGATGGAATCGCCGAAGTCGTTGATGGACAGGCCGGGCATTACGGTGTCCAGGTCGATGACGCACACGCCCTCGCCGCTCTTGCGGTCCATGAGCACGTTGTTGAGCTTGGTGTCGTTATGGGTCACGCGCAGGGGCAGCTTGCCGTCCCGCAGAGCCTGGAGAGCCACGGAGCAATCAGCCTCCCGGGCGGTGACAAAGTCCAGCTCCGCCTGCACGTCCTTCACCCGGCCCATGGCGTCGGCGGCCACGGCAGCCTTCAGCTTGGCCAGGCGGTCCTCGGTGTCGTGGAAGCGGGGAATGGTCTCATACAGGGTGTCGGCGGGGTAGTCCTTGAGCATCTGCTGGAAGCGGCCGAAGGCCAGGGCGGAGGCAGCAAACAACTCCGGGGTCTCGGCGGACTGGAGGCACTTGGTGTCCTCAATGAAGGGGTAGACGCGCCAGGCGCCGCCCTCGGGATCGGTATAGAAGTTTTTGCCGTCCTTGGTGGCGTAGACACACATGGTCTCCCGGGTGGGGTCGCCGCCGGCTTCGGCGATGACCTTGCCCAGATAGGAGGTGACGCCCACGATGTTGGCCATCACCTGCTCGGGGTGATGGAAGGCGGCAGAGCTGATGCGCTGGAGAATAAACCGGCGGCAGGGGTCCTCGCCGGGCTGGGTGTGGACACAGAAGGTATCGTTGATGTGGCCGGAGCCATAGCGCACCGCGCCAACGACCTGACCGCCGAAATCAAAGGCGTTCAGAGCGTCCTGCAGAAACTGTTCAGCCTGAGACATGTTCTTATACCTCCCACAGCTTGTCGGGGTAGAGACCGTTGGCGGTCATCTCCGCAATGGCGTTGACCACCACGGGCTTGTCCTCCCGATAGGTAACGCCGTACCACTTGTCGGTGCTGCGCAGCACCTTAACACGGGCCTTCTTCTCCTCCAGCAGCTGGGTGACCACGCTGGGCAGGAAGTACTCGCCCTTCAGGGGGTTCTCCGCCAGAGCCTTGTCCAGGAAGGCGGGGAAGCGGGCCTCGGCCTCCTTCAGGAAGCTCTCGGTGAAGCCCCACAGGTTCATGGACACGATGGTGTTGCCGCTGAGGTGGGTCCAGGTGGCACCGTCGTCCTCGGTGAAGCGGGCATCGGCGCCGTCCTTCTCAATGCGGGTGCGCTCGGTCACCCGGGTGAGGTAGTTCTCGCTGTCCTCCTCACAGATGCCGCGGGCTACATGACCGTTCTCGGTAACGGTGTTGCCCAGCAGGTAGCCCACCATGGCAAACTCATAGCAGCCGGGCTGGTCGGGGTGGGACTCCAGGTAGTCGTAGATCTTCTTGAAGCCCTCGGGGCCGTAGTAGTCATCGGCGTTGACCACGGCGAAGGGACCATCCACCACCTTGCGGGCGGCCAGAATGGCGTGGGCGGTGCCCCAAGGCTTCACGCGCTCCTCGGGAACGGAGTAGCCCTCGGGCAGATCGTCCAGCTGCTGATAGGCGTACTTCACGTTAATGACCTTGCTCAGACGGTCACCGATGGCGGCCTTGAAGGTGTCCTCAATCTCATGCTTGATGACGAAGACGACGGTCTCAAAGCCGGCGCGGCGGGCGTCATAGATGGAGTAGTCGATGATAAGCTGATTGTGGTTTCCAACAGGGTCCACCTGCTTGAGGCCGCCGTAGCGGCTGCCCATTCCGGCGGCCATGACCACAAGAACCGGTTTTTTCATAAAATCCATTCCTTTCTTTCTCGCCCTTCGGGCGCTGTAAGGCCGGAGGTGGGAGACCGCCTCCGGCCAGTGGATATTACACAGG
>NZ_JBKVXZ010000064.1:0-20954 GCF_046973065.1 Flintibacter sp.
AGACAATGCCCTCATCCGCCGCACTGTACCGCCACCCCTCGACTTCTCCCTCGACTATCTGCCAGCTGCCCTCCAGATCGGACATGGCAAATTCCGCGCCCGGAATGGAAGGCTCACTACCCAACTCCAGCCATTCATCGTTGATCTGGTCATAGGTATAGATTGTGTCGCAGCTGACAGCGTAGTAAATTTCCTGCACAAAATGAGTTTCATGGTCAGTACCCAGGGAGATGATCCGGCAGTTCTGCCCGTTGACAGTCTCCTGAAGCCCTGTGTCCAGCATAACCATGCCAAGTTCGAGGTAATACCGGACAATCTCGGTTTCCCGCAGACGCTCAAATGCCTGCTCGGAGGCCGGATACTCCGCGCCCGAACCACTAACGGAAACTGTGGCAGCTTCCTTGTCAGATGGAGGAATCATATCTGGCTTACCATCCGGAACCGCACTGCTTTCGGAACTGTCTCGGTTCATATCACCCGTCTCCGTCTTGGATATTTCCGGCAGCTTCCCGCCGCTTCCGGCTGTTGGAAGCGGCTGTGCGGCATTATTTGCATCTTTGCAGGCAGTCAGGCTAAAAATCAGGAGAAGCGCCAGCAGGATGCCTATCCAGCATTGTTTCATATTCTCACCCCCAAGGATCGCATTCCGCGAGGGACCGTATCCCGCTGAGGATGCTGGAATACTCCCAGAGATACCACAGGCTGCCCTTTTGCCGGAGCTTGACCGGCCTGGGAGAATCCGCCCCCGCTGTTTTCAGGAATACCCGGATATACCCGGCTTCTATGTCCTGGGGACGTGGATCCGGAAGCACATTCAGTACATAGGGCTGTGCCGGGGTATAGTTGTTTTTAGGTGCCGCTCCCTCAAAGTAGGCCAGGGGCAGATAAGGCTTATCCCGCAGGCGGTCCCGGAGAAACTGGCTGTCGTAGGGAGTCATGGGTCTGGGACCCCGCAGCATATTCATTGCCTCCACCCCGGCATCCCTGTCCTTTATGTATAGCTGTAATGCACACAGGAACATGGCGCAGGTGTTTTCCGGCTTGGAAAGATCCATCTGCGGACACGTTTGGAATTCCTGCAAAGTAGCGGGGATCATGTTTAATGTGACTGGCATTTTTCTGTCTCCTTTCTTTCAAAAATGGCTAAAAATCTGCGTACTGGTGGTGTGGACTCCGTCTGTATCTTTGAGACGCACTTGAAGCAGCAGGGTATCCGCATCCAATACTGTGACGTAAAATTCTTCTTCTGCGTAATTCTGGTATATCGTCTCAACGCTGAACAGCTGGAGACGCCATGCCTCGTTCCCGCATCCCTCATAAATTGGGGTCTCCTGGTATTCCACCGCCATGGCCTGTGCCTCCCTGAGATAACCGGGATGCCACTCGTCATAATAGTCCACACCGTCCGGCTCAGTCTCGTCCCAAGAACTGTGAAAAGTCAATCTGCGGTCAATCTCCATTTCGCTGGCCGTGAAATTCCAGACCTCCGGATCCCCTTCTGTGACAGTCTCGCCGGAAACCATGCGCCATTGGCCGAACAGGTCCGCCATGCAGTATTCCCCGCCCTTGGCCGGCATGGGCTGCCGCTCCATCCAGAACTGGTCGCCCAAGAAATCCAGCATCAACTGGCCATCCGCCATATGGCCTTGGGCAAAAACCGTGTCTTCGTTTGTCCCGTCAGCTTCCGTACTCAGAAAAAAGCCACCGCTGCCATCCGAATACCAGAAGCAGTCCGGGCCGATTCCGAGCAGAAGGTGGTACACACCGATATAGTCAAAGCTCCGGGGCTTCCATTCCCGATACCGGGCACCGCCGCCCTCCAACAGGTACAGTTCTATAACCCAATCATCCTCCGGCAAAGTCCCTTCCATCGTCTGGCCTTCCTTTGCCATTATGTACCGTACAGCCTGCCAGCAGGTATTCGTCCACGGATCTTCAGTATCTTCCGGTTCCGAAGTGTTTTCGGGCAAGGCATCCGAATATGTGCTGCTCTCTTTATTGATAGGCGGCAGCGCACTGGATGGGCCGTTCTCACCCATTTTTCTCCCGTTTCTCCCACACGATGCCAGTACCAGCGGCAACAGCAGACAAAGCAACGCTGCCGCAAATCTACTGCTTCTCATATCTATCCTCCACGTCTTTTCATCCACTCGTTATACATTTAAGTTGCAAATGTTTTCGTTCGTGCGTATAACATCGGGCGGTTACATCTCAAGGAAGAACAGCTGTCCGAAAACATCATCTATGACATCCTCCATATCTGCGTAGACCTCGTGCCACACGTCAAAGGCATAGAGATAGGTATAGCCATCCGCCTCCGTCATAAAGATTTTCCAGTGAAATGTGTGATCATTTTCACTTGTCGTATACGTCAAAATATAGACGGGGTGTCCCAATGCCTCACTGTAGCCGCTGTTCTTTTCGACAGAGAGATCTTCTGCCTCATACATCGTCAGATGCTCGATACTTTTTACTGCGTATTCTTCCATGGACACTCCATTCCTGCGGCCGCCTGGATAAGCGCAGTTTATGATCAATATGGAACCGTCCTGTGTCATATCCTCATAGTAATAGCCCCCATCAGGATAGTTTTCCGTTTGAAGGACAGTCATGTGGGTAAATGCGGGTCCTCCTGTGGTAAGCACATGAGGGTTGACGTTTGCTCCCTGTTCCATACCTCCATTGTTTCCGCCCTGGTCTTCGCCCTCAAATACAATGGCCCATCCTCCACATCCATCAATAAAAGGATCCCCTTGAACATGGGTCAATCTGAGTGAGGATGTGCCTGGCCCGTCCCCCCGCTCACAGATCCAAACGCCGCATATCTCATCATGGAGTTCTCCCGGACCATATTGTCCCCACAGATCGTTATCCTCAATGCCCTCTACAAGGCACAGCTCGAAAACCACGCACTCCGGCCCGAACTGGACCATCGCCTCATCCGGCCTGCTCCAGGTGCCTTCGTACAGAGCAATCGGTTCGCTGTTACCGCGGCCATAGCTGTAGGTAAGATTTCCCCCGCGCCCGATATTCAGGTTCAGGGAGATACCGCCTCCTAATTCCGCCGGAATCACGGCGGACCATATACCAATAAGGTCAGGATTATGATACATGGTAAAATCAAAAATTTCAGACGGGCCTGACAGCGAACCATCGTAGAGCCACAGAGAGGGCTGGTAACTCAGGCTTCTCCCTGTACTGTCCACAATCTCCACATCCAGGCTGGGCATAATATCGCTGAGGTTGCCCAAAAGGAGGATAGGATCCCCGCAGTCGCTGCGGTAGAGTACCTGGTCGCTTTCGCCAAGAAAATCGTTGTCCTCGTTGATGTCCCATGTATTGACCGCTGTGGAAGCTTTTGGGTCTGTAGGAACGATACAGTAGACCTCATATCCACCCTCCGGGTGGGCAATCCACCGTTCAGGCGGTATCTCCTTGATGAATGGATACGCATCCAGATATTGCTCCGCCTCCTCTGATGCCAGAAAGGCCGCAATATCTTCCCCAGGCTCCAGGGCGGCGCCCAAAAAAGCTACGGAACAGATACAGCCGTCCGCCTGCGCCCCTTCACGCAGGTCATCCAATACTTTCCCTCCTTCGACAGAAAGCCAGGCGGCTGCCCCTTCACTGGCGGCGGAACCGGATGCTCCGCCATCCTCTGTGGGGGTATTGATAGCTCCTTTACCGGGTATTTTCTTGTCCTGATCCAGGGGGCCGTTCCCTGGCGGAACCTGCTCCCTGCCGCAGGCGGTAAGGGACAGAATCAAAACGAATAAAAGTGCAAATATGCGTCTATATTTCATGCCATTGTTCCTTTCCGGTTTATTTATCCATAGGAGCGTATCAGCTCCATGGAACTCATGTCATTATCAAAGAAAGGCGGACGCATTCCGTTGTCCCTGTCCTGCTGGATATGCAGGTAGTCCCCGGACGGGTCAATCAGGACAGGAAAGACGCCGCTGGCATCGCTGGGAAGATTTCCTGCTCCCGTGGAGACAATTAGCTGTAGACAGTCATCCACCATCCGCCAGACGCCGGAATAGAGCAGTTGATATTCCTGCCCATCCTCGAACTGGCAATACAGTTCGGCAATGCCCGCGCAGTTCGGATCACCGCCTCCACCAAGCAGGTTCAGAGACCATCCATCGCACACCCAGCAGGTATCCGCCAGTCCTTCCTCCGTGGGCGGCACCCACCAGTCATCCCCTGTCGGTTCCCAGCTGTCCGGATCGCCCCAATAATCCAGACCCGTGATATCGCCAAAGAGGGTGAAGTCCATGACCAGGGGGGCATAGTCCTCGCCTGTGGGAACGATCATATCACCCCCAACCTCCACGTCCCATACCGGATACCATGTTACCAGACCTCCTGCGCCACCGCTGTCACTGGCAATGATCTCTATATCCGGCTCATCGCGAAATTCCTCATAACCTACAAATACCAGCACCGGCTGGGCATACTCTTCCCGGTAGAGGACTTCATCCGGCTCGGGCCAGACTCCGTTGCCTGTGGATTTCCATGTGACATGATTCACTGAAAGGGTGGTCCTGTCATCTCTTGGCACGATGCAGTAAAGGTCCCCATAGCCGGGACCCAGAATACGCACGGGCGGGATTGTCCGGATAAAAGGCATCTCATCCATCAATCCGGGCGAGTTGTCCCACAGCCATTCTGTCAGAGAAGTGGTGTCATCCGCCCCTACAGCTGGGTATCGCGCGGCTATGGCGCCTGCGGTGCGTATTCGCCATAAATTCCCGGCCAGGCCAGTGCCTCTTGCTCCGTTCCCTCGTAGTCAGCAGACATATCCTTATCCGGCTGTCTGCCGTCAGCCAGCACTCCTTTGCCGGTACTTCCATCGGCTAGTATGGACAATACATCGCCGGCGCCGGTGCCGTCCTGCGACTTACTGCCGCAGGCGGCAGGCCAAACAGGGCAGAAACGCCAGAAGGGCGGACGCGGTCCGATTATCATTCTCCTCATGAATTTGTTCCTCCTTAGAATTTCCCGCTACGGCCCGAACCGCCGCCACCGCTTCTGGCGCTACTCTTCTCGCGCTACTGCTGCTCGAACTCTTCTGTTCGATCTTGGTACGGTTTTGGTGGTGTGCGTGTAGCGGTCATAACTGTCTGCTAGGCGCAGCCCGCCAGGAACAATGTATTCGTTGGCCTGCGCGTTCTGCCGGACATTGTTCATCTTCCGTTTCAGCACCATGCAGACCGCCAGCGCCGCCAGACAGGACAAAAACGTCATCAATCCAATTCCCCACAAGGGGTTGGCCCGCACCGGATGCCCCGCATCCGCTTTGGCAAGATACTCATCGCAGGAGTCCAGGTAATGGGAAATGCCGCCATACCAGTCATCATTGCCAAAGTCGCCTAAAAAGCTCTCTTCCAGCTGTTCCTGTCCGTATTCGTTAAAGGCGTATCCGGCACTTTTACCGTAGACAAACATGGCGTAATCACGTTCCGCCATGCTCAGAAGGATCATGATGCCATCCCGCCCATCGCCCATTCCGAAGCCGTTTTGTTCGGAGTGATAGATCTGTGTGGTCACATCATAGACATCCCCGGAGCCAAAATCCTCATAGTCGTCCACAAGAACCACATAGACGCCACAGCCGTGCCGCCGGGAAATGTCCCCGGCCCACTGCTCCAGTTCCTCCCACTGGTCAAAAGGGAGCAGGTCGCTGATGTCAAAAATATAGTACATCGAGGTGCTGTCCGGTTCCTCCGCATCCTGACCGGACGGCCCTCCAGTCATTTCATAGCCGCTGTCTCCCGGTGCGAAAAAGTCCGCCACGAATTCCGCCATAGCGCCCACCGCCTGGGAAAGCGCCACGGCGCTCATATCCATATTGCCGGACCATGCCCCAGACTCCATGCCGGATTCCACTGACAAATAAGGCTCCACTGCCTTGGTAAGATCGTAAAGCCAATCCCCATAAAGCAGATTTTCATCCGTACCGCCCAGATAGACACACCAGTCATCCGCGGCCATTGTATAGGCGTCTTCGCAGGGCGTAAGCAGCAGGGTCAGCGTAATACCGGAGTGGTATTTTCCATAGCCATATTCATACTCTTCGTAAATACCTTCCGCTGCGTCAAGCACGGTATCATAATCACTTTCCGTCAGAATATCTACCCGCAGGTCAACACCATACCGCTCTGTGAGCGCGGGAAGCGTGACCTCTCCTGCATACCGCAGCGGTTCCGACCCTAACTGCCCTGTCTCATCGTAGATCACGCCGTAATCTTCCGCTGCCGCAGCCGGGATACAGAAGGTCAGTGCCAGTAGCACCGACAGCACAAAACTCGCAAATTTCTTCATATCCGATCCCCCTTATCTACAAAAGCGTGAACAAGACTGAGCTCAGCACCGACAGCGGCACAGCGATGGCGGCGAACAGCGCCCAGAATCTGCCGCGGCTCACGGGCAGCTCACCCACCAGCCTGCCAGTCTGGCCGTTCATGGCAAACAGAAAATCTTTTCCGTTCCACTTGGTATTAAGCATCCAGACCGGCATGAGCGCATAGTGGACTTTGCCGCGCTTGAGAATACTGCCCCCCTTGGACGTACAGGTATTGTAGCCCTTCACGGTATCCCGCAGTGCGGCGGCCAGCGTGTTCTCGCAGCGTTTGTCAGCCCGCTCCCGGCTCTGTTCTACCGTCACATCAAACTTGTCAGCGAGAAAACCGGGCAGATATGCCGTGGAAAAGGGTTTCAGTTCTGTATAGTCATAGGGTTCAATGGAATCCATGTAGTCGTCCGGCATCTTGCTGGACGCATCCACCGGAACCTTTTCAAACGCGACGGAACCGGAACGGAAAACGTCATAATGTTCTGTCTCGGTGACCTCATAATCGCCGGAGCGGTAGGTACGGGAACGTGTGGCTGCATACCGGGCATCGCCCTCCGCCTCGCCGTCAAACATCCAGAAAGGGACGTAAACCCCCTTGATCTCCTGGATGTGGTTCCCGGCGGTAAAGGTTTTTGGCAGAAAAACCTTGCCCTTATAGTGCTTTTTAAGGGCCGCGACCGCATCCTCCTTGCTCAGCTTGAATGGAAGCACAAAATCGGGCCGCAGTGTACCGCCGAACTGCCCTGGCACTACGGTGGGGTTCCCGCAATAAGGACAGGATGTGGCGGCGGTACTTTCATCACAGATCAGCTCCGCTCCGCAGGAAGGGCAGTTATAGGCTTTCATCCCTGCGGCATCCGCGCCCCAGTCACCGCTCAGGCCGGAGGTGTCCCAGCCGTCATCTTCCGCGCCTTTGGTCTGAGCGTCCTCGTGGGCTTTCACGGCCTGTTCTTCTTTCTGCTGGTACAGCGCCTCTATCTCGGAGATCTCGTAGGCGCTCCCGCAGTAATCGCACTCCAGTTTCCCGGAGTCCCCGGCAAAGTGCAGCGGGCCTGTGCAGGCCGGACACTGGTAATTTGTTACTTGTGAAGGCATCTTTTATCTCTCCTCCTACTGGTTTATCTTCTTCAGATCAGCTTGGATCCGCAGTATTGGCAGGACGAAGCCCATCCGGGCCGTATGACGTTCTCTCCGCCGCAATGGGGGCAGGTAACCGTTTCGTACTGCTCTTTCTGGGCAACTTTGTTAAAGGCTGTCAGCATGATACGCTTGTTAGGCGTATCAAGACTGATGTTTTCTAAGTATCCTTTTTGGATCATATGGCGTACCTTACGTTCCACGTTCTTTCCGCCAATGGCTCTGGAAAGCTGGTCAAAGGAAATCTCTGGCTCAGGGCTGGCGAAGAAGCATTCCGCAAGCCGATGGGCAAGCCGGCTGGCGCTCTGGCGGCGGACCGGGCCAAGCGTACCCTTCCAGATACATAGGACACCCATTGAAAGCATGAACAGCTCCGCAAGCACACTGCCCAGGTCAAACTCCAGATCCACCTCGAAAACCGATGCCGCAATAATCACGCCCAAAAGTGCGAATGCCGCCATACGGATAAGTTCCCCCGTCCTGTAGCCCAGCCGAACTTTTTCAGTCAGGTAAAGCTCCATATCAAACCTCCTCAATCAAACTGTTCACGACAGGACCCGTAAAAACGAGTCCCGGATGGTGTCTTTTGGATACCGCCCCAGCAGACACTCCTTTTCTTTCCGGATCATCCCGCCAGCCATCTCCGCATGGCCGCCGCCATCTCCATAACCGTGGAGCGCATCACGGACTAAATGCCCCGCATGGACAGCCGGATCCTCCGAGCGGACAGAAAACTTGATCCCATCCTCCCGTTTGGAGAATACCACGGCGACCTCCACCTCCTGCAGCGCCAGGATGAAATCGGAGAGGATCGCAATCAAAGCGTCCGGGCAGGGAAAGGGGACATTGGATATGCCTACCTTGTCGTAGACCTCAATGCTCTCGATGGCCGCGCCATATGCTTTCAGATCGTTGAACTCCATATTGTTGCGCTCCAGCCGCGCCAGCATTTCCTGGTCACACAGAGGGAACAGGAATGCGAACATTTCAATATCCAGTTCCGTCACGCCCCGCGTAAACTGCAGCGTGTCCATTTTCAGGCCATAGAGCAGGGCAGTCGCCGTGTGCCTGTCCGGCAGGCACGGAAGCTGTTTATAATACTGGGCGATGATCGTGGCGCAGGCCCCAGTGGGGCGGATGTCCTGGTAGCGGTATTCAATTGGCACAAAAATGGGGTGGTGGTCGATGCAGGCCACCTCATCCCCAACAAAATCCGTGATATTCCCACTGTGCTTCTGCGCGTCCACACAGATCACATAGTCTTCCTCGGCCATGTCCGGACGCAGCTGCTCATAGGGGAACATCTGGATCTGGAACGCCTCCAGCATCTTGGACGCGCTCAACTTGTCGATCCTTCCATCGTAGCAGAGGGTAGAGGGGATTTCATGCTGGGCCAGAAGGCGCTGTAAGCCGAAGGCGGAGGCAATGGCGTCCGGGTCTGGGAAATTATGGGTCGATATGCTTGCCGTGGCATAACGCCGCAAGCTGGTTAAAGTCGTTCATTTTCGTATTCACTCCTATCTATTCAACGGTTGCCGCCGGCCTGTCAGCCCTGACCGTTTTTCCTTTCGTGCGGCAGTGTCAGCTTATCTTTGATAGATTCTCACTCCCGCAAGACGATAGAACGCATCAATCAGTTCATTACCCGCATTGATCGGGGCATATATAGAGTTGCCGTCCGCGAACTCAAATGACGTCTGGTATGTAGTTTCATCAAGGGCGAATATGTCATTGTCCGGCGGCTCTTCATACTCTTTCACTCTTGTAACGAGCTGCTGCTCCTTTACGATGCGGAGTATCTCCTCCGCATCGCTCTCTCCAATCCGCTGGTTTTCCACTTCCGTGTGAGCGCCACTGCGGTTGAGTGCAGCATCAAATGAAAAGAACCAATCATCTCCTTCTTTTTCGATGGTAAACGAATAGGAAGAGGAATGATCCATACAGCTGCTGTGGACGGAAACAGCCCTGATCTCAATTTTCTCAGCTGCCTCATAGTGCCTGTCGGCAAGCGCATAGAGATAATCGAGCGTCTTATCACCGAACGCGGTTTCTTTGTCTATACTGCTTCCATCAGTGAATGTCATTCCAGAGATGCGCATCGGCGCATCGGATATGTGAAAAAAGTGTATCGGCTCACGGTATTTTCTGAGCCGTTTTATCTCGCCTTCCTCAAGAATGATCTCAAGGAATCCTTCTGCATCTTCAGGCGGGATCTGGACGGAACTGAACGATGCGTAATGCTCCTTCCGGCTTCCCACATAGCAGCTTGCAGAAAAGAGCCAGTCCTCGTCTTCCTTTCGCAGTGCAAAAGAATACACTGGGTATCTTTCCATGCCAGAATAAGAGGTATAGAACGAAACAACCTCATCGGCAGTATATTTTTTGCTTCCGCTACATCCGAAAAGTCCGGAGAACATCGAGAGGGCTGACACGATAATCATCACTTTACATACATTTTTCTTTTTCATAGTTCACCCCTGAGAGATTGAAACGGTCTGCCGCACTCGGTGCAGAACTTTCCCCTGTTCTCCGCTCCGCAGGAGCAGGTCCAGCTTTCACGAGCGGATTTCGGAGCGGGAACAGGCTGCTGTCCCACCTCCAATTCCTCCTCGCTATAATACCGCTCTACATCGCCCAGTTCCATCCAGCCATAGTCATACCAAAATGTATCCGCCAGCCACGCAAACTGGGAGGAATCCAGATAGCGCAGACAGTAAATCGTATCGTCGCCTCTTCTGTCACCGATCGTCAGGCCGCTGACCTTCTCCGCAAAATCCGCCTTTATGGTCAGAACGCCGTCTTCGAACATATGCTCAAATTCGCCACTCAGCTTCGTGAAATCCGCATCGTAGCACTCGATCTGACACCCGTCCAGATTCATGCCGCGGTAATAGAGTTTCATTTCGCCCGAGGTGTATACGGTTTTCAGGATATGAAAATTATCAAACAGGACTGCGGTTTCCGGATATTGATACACGACCTGATTGCTGTTCTGTCCGCAGGCAGCAAGCCCCAGCATACCCATCAGAATACTTATCGCGGCAAAACCCGGGGTTAATTTCACGGTATACCTCCTCATCTAAAATAGCCATACGGCTCCCGCCCCAATTGGGACGGGAGCCGATCCCATACGATTGTTACCCGCTTTTTCCTGCCGCTTTTTGGAGTGACGCAGGACACATACCGCCGTCCGCCGAAGACCCGCGCTACTGGAACTTCATGTTGGTGAGAATGATGTCGGGCATCGTTCCCTGGACGCAGTCCATATTCCGCAGGCCGATGGAAAGGGCGCGGGTGTCGTCAATCTGCGCGATATACTCAATCCATTCGTAGCCGATGTACTTATAGGTGCGGCCGTGGAAGGTGATGCCGCCGATCACGCGGTCTTCTATATCCTGATAGTTTTCGAACTTCTCCTTGTAGAAGTCGAAGTCCTCCAGCTTTTTCCTGACCTCAAACCGGATGCTGCCTGCGCCGAACGCGGTGGGATCGTCGTTTTCCACCAGACAGCACTTCCCCTCGTCATACGACCACCCGCTATCCGGAACGGTCGTCTTGATTGTTATGTTGATCTCATCGTGGGCAAACATGGCAACCTTCGCGGAGAAGTCCTTCATCGCAGCGTTCGCAGAGGCGGCCTTGTTCTCTTCGGCGGCCTCTGCCTTCACGATGTCGAGATACTTCGCGATGGCTTCCTTGCCGGAGAAGCCGCTGGTGTTGAAACCGCTTACCTCATAAACGCCCGTCTCTCTTCCTTGAAATTGACGTAGATGAAATGCGAGTCATTGTCCGCAGATCCACTTATAGTAGCGGTAGTTTGCCTTCATGTGGTCGCTGTACTCTTCCTTGACAAACTCACCTTCCACGCCGAAGTAAGCGACAACCTCCTCGTAGGTGGTGTCGAAAATATTTTTATTGACATCGTTCATCCAGACATAGCCCTTTTGCACCTGTTCTTCTGTCACGATGCCGTCCCCTCCGGCTGTGTTTCCACCCAAATTCGATTCCGGAGCGTCTGAATCAAGGCTGTCCGGCATTGGCTTGCCCGCCTCAATCAGAGGCAGATACCAGGTATCATAAAGATCAGGCAAATCCTCCTCGTCCACATCGACCCAATAGGTTCCCCATGGGCGCAGATAGATATCATAGTGGAATTCATCCCCGCTGTTTTCATAATCACCGTCAATGTGGATCATGTCTCCGTAGTCCGCCAGCCCCGGATCAACAATCCAGTCCGCGTGCTCAAGCGCAATATCCGTGAAGGAGCCGCCCTCGGACATCATAGTGCCATATATACTGGTCCCATTGCCACTGAGGCTGACCGATGCGGAAACCATAGGCTCCGATTTTGTGTAGTCCCCATCCCAGAGGATGACGGTGCCCATGCCGTCTGCACCGATGTCAACGGCGCCACAGATATCCCACCAAGCGCCCTCCATACCCTTATCCTCGTAGTAGCCCGAACAGCCCGTCATAATCCACCAGCCGTACCAGTCGCCATTCCACCAGTCGAGCAGCGTCTCCGGTCCCGGCAGACTGTGCCGTACCGCTCCAGCGATTCCCGGCTGAGTGTGGACGGATCGATGGTGATTTTACCGTTTTTGTCGCCGAACGCCTCCTCAAATGTCACTTCGACCTTGCTGGTCGTATTCGCCAGCACAAAGGCTGTGCGGATCTCAAGGGTCACACCCGGCGCGACATCCGTAAATTGATCTTCGATCACCGTAGCATCATAGGAGTCCGGATTGGAATAGACGATGGCAACCGCCAGCTCCACACCGTTCTGCATGGCTGTTTCGGAGATCGACCAGAGATAAGAATGACTGTCCTCGCCGTTGTTCGTAAAATCCAGCGTCAGAACGACCGCGTCGTTTCCATCCGAATCCTCCATGATGCACGCGCCCTTATAGAGCAGCTCATAATCGCCGAGCTTGAGCAAATTGGAGTCTGCCAATGCCTTATCTGTCGATTCCTTATTTTTACCACAGGCGGTGAGACTGAGCAGCATCAGCGCCGCAAGCAGCAGGCACAAAAGTTTGGTCTTTGTTTTTTTCATAGTTCCCTCCAAAATTTACGGAACACAAAGCTGCTATTTTTTTGCGAAAGTTCCGCTGATACCGTAACCGGAATTTTCGTTCATGGTAAGGCTGCTGCCATCCACAGAGAACGTGTAGGTAGACGGATCGCTCCAGCTTTCCAGCGTTACCGTAAGCTGGTCTTCGTCAATGGTATAGGTGCCCTTTTGTTTCATGTAGGAATTCTCCATGGTGCATTTGCCTTTCCCATCGAACGTCCATGTGATAACGCCGTCATCACCCAGGTCGGCCGACCATGTGCCGGAGAGGGCGTCCTTGCTGCCTCCACAGGCGGCCAAACACAGAACCATCGTGAGCGCTAAAAGAAGCGCCAAAGTCTTGCTTAATTTTTTCATTATCATGCTCCTTTGTGTTGTGTATTTGTTCTATCCATTGACAGCGCCGCCGCAAAATTCACAGCAGCCGCTGGCATCTGGTGTGGTGGTGGCTCCACAGAACGGACAGGTCAGCGCCGTCTTAGGAGCTGCGGCTGCGACCGCTTCATTCCTTACCTGCTCCCGAACCTGGAGCAATGCATCCCGGATCTCGCGTCCCATCTCCTCATACTGCCGGTACTCCATACTGGAACGGACCTCATCCGCATTGGATGTCCGGGAACCGCCCATGAAGGGCCGTGCGCCAGGGCGGGAGCCTCCAGGCATACCGGGGCGGATTGGCCCCGCGCCTCCGGTGCGGAGACCGCCGCCCTTGACGCTGGGCTGTGCATCCGGCCCGTCCAAAAGGGTTTCCTCATCATTGTCAACAGAAGAACCGTTCAGCTTGAAGCGAATTTCATTAAAGTATGGGTTGTTGACATTGATTACAATGTAGAAATCATAAGAAAAGGCGTAGCGTCTGGGGGAAAAGCTCTGCCGTTTCCCCTCCGCATCCTTATACTGGATCTCTGTCTTGCTCTCGTCAATGTCCAGCTTGCAGCCAGTCACATCGGAGAAGGACAGTACATCCGGATTGGCCTCCTGCCAGTTCCGGGCGGATGTGACCATGAATCTCCCGTCATCCTCGTCCAGCAGGACTTTCATGCCCTCGCCCAATGTGCGGGTCACCCGGAACGCTGCCACTTTCTCCTGGTTGGTTTCCCGGTAAGCCAGCTGCTCTTTGATCTCCTCCACGGTGCTCTGCCTCCGGTCACTGAACCAGGGGGAGAGCTTTGCCGCGCAGTTCTTACAGCAGTTCCCATCCTCCAGCTTCCGATTGCCCAACAGCCCGATCTCGCCGCCGCAGATGGCGCATTCCTTTTTCTCAAACAGTTTTCCGAACAGTGCCATAATAATCTACCTCCTCGGTGTACGCCACCTCTTTCCTTTATGGTGTTTACTCCAGGGGGCCATTCTTCGTCTGGATGGCGCCATAGATATACAGGCCGGGCACAAGCAAATTCAGGATCAGGCTGGTAAAGCTGAACTCTCCCCCTGCGACAAGACCGATGATCATAGAGATGATGCTCAAAACGGCAATGATGATGCCCCACTTGATGCAGGCTGCCGCTTTCTGCGGCGCATTGCAGGCACCGATGCCCTTAATGCCCGCGATAAACTGAATGACAGATGCCAGCGTTACAATAATGGAACTGGCATAGAGCAGGCCGGTACCTTCGCCAGTCTCCATAAGCGCCGCCAAGGCGCTGATGCCGAGAATGGCGATGATGCCCGCGATGACACCGATGACGCCGCCGATAATCATGAGAATGGAAGTGACCTTCAAAAATTTTTGACCTTTCATGTGTATAATCCTCCTGTTTTATGTTTTGTTAATCGTTTTAGGTGTTATGTCTGTTCGTCCAGCAATCGTAGGGTCAGACTATAGCTTTTCGGCCTCGTTTCATCCCTGGATGTCTCCGTCATCAAAGGGATCTCCGCACTCCGGGCAGAACTTGGGCGGATGGGCGGGGTCGTCCGGCTCCCAGCCGCACTTGTCGCACTTGTACTGCGGTACGCCGGCAGGCTTAGGCTTGCCACACTCGGCACAGAACTTTCCTTTGTTCACCGCTCCGCAGGAACAGGTCCAGCCGTTTGTATCCGCAGGCTTGGGCTTCCCGCACTCCGGGCAGAATTTTCCGGTGGCTGTGGCCCCGCAGGAGCAGGTCCAGCTATCCCCTGCGGGTTTAGGGACGGGCTTGGGTGCGCCGCATCCCGCACAGAACTTGCCGGTATTTCCGGTCTGCCCGCAGGAACACGCCCATCCCTCCATGGCAGGAGCCGCCGGAACGGGTTGCTGTACCGATTGCTGCTGACCCATCTGGAAGAGGCTTTGGGCGTTCATGCCGCCGGCCTGACCGGCCATCCCCATGCCCATGAAAGCCATAGCGGGACCGGCATTGGGGTTGGCGGCTGCCGCCTGCATGGCGCCGGCCTGTGCGCCGACAAGATGCGCCGCCGCGCGGGTGGGGTCCATAAAGGCCGTATTGCGCTGCAGCTCCTTGATCATCTTTTCGTCTTCCTCGTTGGCCTTGACGCTGGAAACGCCGAAGGATACGATCTCAAGACCCCGAAGATCCCGCCACTTTGCGGACAGTTCCTGGTTCAAAGCATCTGCCAGCTCTGTGGTGTGGCCTGGAAGGGCAGAGTATCGAATGCCCATATCGCTGATCTTTGCGAAGGCGGGCTGCAGCGCGGTCAGCAACTCGGTTTTCAGCTGGCCGTCAATGGCTCTGCGGTCAAAATCCGCTTCCACATTGCCGCAGACATTGGTATAGAACAGCAGAGGGTTTGCCACCCGATAGGAATACTCCCCAAAACAGCGGATGGCGATATCAATGTCGATCCCCGCCCGCTGGTCCACGACACGGAAGGGGACGGGAGAGGGCGTGCCGTACTTGTTGCCGATCAGTTCCTTGGTGTTGAAGTAGTAGACGCGCTGATCCTTGGGCGCTTCGCCGCCGAAGGTGAACCGCTTGCCGATGTTCTGGAACACCTGCCCGATACTCTCCCCCAGGTCGCCCGAAAAGATGCTGGGTTCCGTGGAGGCGTCGAAGGTGAATTCGCCGGGTTCAGCGCATACCTCCACCACCTTGCCCTGCTCCACAATCATCATGCACTGGCCGTCGGCCACGGCGATCACGGAGCCGCTGGTGATAATGTTGTCGCTGCCTTTGGTGTTGCTGGAGCGCCCAGAGGCCCGTTTCCGCCCCTTGACCGCCAGCACGGTAGCGGGGATTGCCTCACAGTAGAAATACTCCTTCCACTGATCGGCCATCACGCCGCCTGCAGAGCCTAATGCCGCTTTAATAAGTCCCATAGTTACATCCTTCCTTTCGTGATTTATTTCTCTTTACTGACGATTAAAATCCTTCATTTCTTTCTTTGCGCTTTGCTGTGAGCATTGCCCCACAATTAGGACAAAAGATTGCGTTGTCCGAAAGCGCTGTTTCACATACTGGACAGCGACGGTGTAAATTAAGGTAGAACTGATAAAGAGTTTCCTGGGGAAGTCCACTGCCGCATTCTCCACAAGTTTGCTGCTCCGCAGAGACGGTTGCACCGCAATTAGCGCAGACTTTAAGCAGCTTCATAGCTTCTGGCCCAAATCCATATTGCTTCATGCTTTCCAGACGGATCTGCTCAATTTGCTGCCGTGTCATCTTATAACCCTTCTCCTCCATATTGAAGCCGTTTGCCGCAGCGTGGACAAAATATTTCTGCGGAGGTAATCTCTTTGCCGCAGTGGGAGCAGTAACGAGGCGGATCTTCCCACGGCGCACATTCCACACATTCCGCCACATCAGCGTTATACATGGCATTCGATACCCATTTGCCGCACTTGTGACATCGGTTAAAATATTTCCGTGCGTCTTCCCATGCGGTCTCCAATTCCTGCTCCTGTGTCTCTGCTTGGATAGGATCGGTCGTATGTAACAAAGCACCTGTGATGTCACAAAAGAAGCTGTACCGATTTCCTCCCGAGTCGGCGATCACCTTGTAGCGTGCTGTTTTATGGGTAAGCGCCATCAAATCCCTCCTTTCTTTTCTTTGACCCTCGATTAAGTCATGGTTATATGGTATAATAGGAATCAAAGGAGAGCGGCCTCTGTTTGTTGGCAACGTAGTCAGAGGCTTTTCATTGGAGACAAAGCCCATACCCTCCTTCGGCATTGCCTGCACCCATAATTTAAGCGATTTCCACACTTTTGTCCCCACCCCAAACCCCCGAAAGGGTAGGGTTGAAAAGAAAAAATCTGATTTTCTTGCCACCCCGAACCGAAAAATGGGTAGGGGAAACAAAAAATCAGGTTTCTTTCAAGTCTAAGACTGGAAATGCTGTAAATGAGATACCAAGGAAGATACGGTGATGAGAGTTGTATTTCGCGGGGAGGTGTCCACGCATGACTAAGCAGAATCAAAGAACGGGAGTCCTGGTAGCTGTGCTGATCGTCTGTGCTATCTCTGCCCGCGTTTTGGGAAAGTTTGATGTTTTTCCCGTACCGCTGGGTTTGGTCCGCACGATCCTTTATATCAGTCTGTACATTGGCTGGGGTCTCTCTGTCAGCCATCGCATTTTACAAACACAGGTGCGCCGCTATATGGTCGGCGTTTCATGTCTGACCGTCTTCTGGTTTGTTATACGGTCAATAAAATATTTTTTTGTGGTCGCTCCTGATGCGATCCGGCATCTATGGTACTGGTACTATTGTCCTATGCTGTTCATACCTCTGCTTTCCGTGTTTGTTTCCATGTCGCTGGGTAAGCCGGAAAGCTACCATCTGCCGAAATGGACAAGACTGCTCTATCTTCCCACCCTGTTCTTTCTGCTGCTGGTACTGACAAACGATCTCCATCAGCTTGTTTTCTCCTTCCCGACCGGAACGGTTAGGAGCGATACGGATAACGGATACGAGTACGGATATTATTTTGTTATCGGGTGGGAGATCATCTGTGCGCTGGCCGCCTTTGTGATCATGCTCATCAAATGCCGTTTGGCGCAAAGGAGAAAATACTTACCGGCGCTTCTGCTGTCCTGCTCCATTCTATATGCCTTTATCTACGCCAGCGGAGCCAGGTGGATGCAAGTGATAGGCGGAGATATTACAGCGGTGCAGTGCCTGATGTTTACCGCCATACTGGAAAGCTGTATCCAGTGCGGATTGATTCAGACCAATACTGGCTATGATGAGCTGTTTAAGGCCGGGACCTTCGGCGCCCAGATTGCTGATCACGACCATAAGGTCCGCTACGCCTCCGCAAATTCGCCTGTGCTTTCTGAACAGATCATGTGTACGGCAGAGGCGGGCGCTGTTAACCTTGATAAACATACCCTGCTAAAAAGTTACCCTATCGAAGGCGGTCATGTGTATTGGCAGGAAGATATAACAGATATTACCATACTGCTCAAAAAGTTAGAAGAGAACAAGGAAACCATTGCAGAAAGCAACCATCTGGAACAGGAAAATTATCGTATCAAGCTGGAGATCCACACCTTGCGGGAAAAGAATCGGCTCTATGACCTTTTACAGGAAGAAACCGCTCATCAGATCGATTTATTGAATGACCTGTTTTATCTATATGACGAAGAAGAAAATCCGGAAAAGCGCCGCAGTCTGCTTGCGAAGATCACTGTAATCGGCGCTTACATAAAACGCAGAGGCAACCTGATCTTTATCCGTGAAAAAACGGAAACCATCGATACCACAGAACTGGCCCTTTGCATGGAGGAATCCTTTTCAAATTTGAAACTGATGGGGGTCGAATGTGAAGCAGACATTCCGAAGGGCAGCAAAATCTTTACCCAGGACACAATCCTGGTCTACGACTTTTTTGAGAAGGTGATGGAGACCGCTATAGATGATATGAGCTTTGTTTGGTTGAAAGCGCGTATTCTTGCAGATTCGATCATCCTCCGTCTGGAGGTGGAATGCGAAAGCTCCCTTGCAGATTTTCGGGATACCTGTGAAAGCTGCTCCTTTGAGGATGGCGTATGGCGCTTTATCCTCCGCATCGGAAAGGCAGGTGGACAAACGTGACAACATTCTATTTATCCTCCGAAATGGAACAGTCCGTATGGATGATTTGCCTGTTCTTTTCTTTGATATTGGATGTGTTTCTTTTTCTTGCATCCCCTGACCGAGGTGGGAGCAGACGGTGCAGGCTTCTGAACGCCGGGGTATTTATCTCTTTGCTGATCCTGCTGTGCATTGCCGGGGATGCCTTTGACAAAAAGGCCGATGGACTTCCTATCAATCCTTTGCTGCCATTTCCAATGTGGTCGCTGTGGTGCATCGCTGACATGGTGGGTACTTTGCTCCTTGGTCAAACCGCTGTGTTGATCCATCGGAAAGGCCGGACACTTAGCCACAATTCCGTGAAGCAGACAATCGATATGTTGCCCAACGCGATCTGCTATTTCACCCCATCGGGTGAGTTCAAACTGTGCAATCTACAAATGCACCGCTTGTTCCACATACTGGCGCAAAGCGATCTCCAGCACTTCGATGAATTGCGGCAGGCACTTACAGAGTGTGATAAGAAAAGCGGTGTTGTAAGGCTACCGGATGAAGAGCAAACCTATCTGTTCCCCGATGGTAAGGCTTGGCGCTACTCCCAGACGGAGATAACGGTACCAGACGGCACAGTTTACACAGAGGCGATCTTCTCAGATGTGACTGAACTTTACGAAAAGGGACTGAGACTCAAGGAACAGACTGAGCAGCTCAAAAAATTCTCCCGTGACTTAAAGATTCTTTCGGATAATGTACTGACATTGACAAAGGAAACGGAAGTCCTGTCGGCAAAAACCAAACTGATGACCAGATGGGGGCGGGGATCATTGCTATGCGGCAGATTTTGCAGCAAGAGCAGGTATCCCAGGAGGCCGCAGACAGCCTTCTATTGTTTCAAAAAGCAATCAGGACCATTAAAAATGACAATGAATACCCCCAGGAGCGCGGGGAGCTTGCGGAATTTTTGCGGGATGCCAGTACCATCGGCGTAAAGGTAGAAATGGCTGGCGAATTACCAAAGCAGGAGGAAATATATCGCATATTTGTGATCGCCATGCGGGAATGTCTCACCAACGGCGTCCGCCATGCGGATGCAACGGCCCTTTATGTCACCGCCCGGCAGGACGGAAACAACATTTCCCTGCGTATCACAAATAACGGAAAGCCCCCTGAAAGCGTCATTGTGCCGAGGGGCGGGTTACTCAACCTTCACCGCCATGTTACGAACTTAGGAGGTACGATGGAAATACAGTGGTCACCAGCCTTTACGCTGATAATCGTCATGCCCGTAGAAAAGGAGGCGGCAGAGTGAAACAGGTGTTAATTGTAGAGGATCAGCGGATGCCCCGCAAATATATGGAGAGAATGATCTCCGACAGTGAAAAATATGCCCTGGCAGCCAGTATAAGCGGCGCGGATGTTGCACTTGCCTATTGCAAGCGTCAGATGATCGACCTGATCTTGATGGATGTCTGTACTGCTGGAAACAAGGATGGCATCGAAGCTGCCGCCGAGATCAAAGTGGCGTTCCCAAACATAAAGATCATCGTTGTCACATCAATGGTCGAGGTCGGTTTTTTAGAAAGAGCCAAAGCCGCAAAGGTAGACAGCTTTTGGTACAAAGATTTAAGTCCCGAAGACCTGATCGATGTCATTGATCGCACAATGGCAGGAGAACATCTCTTTCCCCATGAAACGCCACAAGTGAAATTAGGTCTTGTAAGTAGCACCGATCTGACTGCAAAAGAAATCCAGGTACTGCGCCTTGTATGTGATGGTCTGGAATACAGCGAGATCGCCCAGACTCTTTCTATCACAGAGAGGACCGTGAAATATCATGTTTCCAACATCCTGCAAAAAACAGGCTATGCCAACAAGACCCGCCTTGCCATAGCAGTTACAGGCAAAAAATTTATTATTCCGAGCCTCCCGGAGGATCTGGACTTTGACATAACCAAATAACAGAGCACACAGCTTTATTTCCCGGTTTCAATGAAGCCGGGAAATTTTTTTGAGAAAACTTCAAAAAACTGTACTCAGGGACAGTGCGAGAAAATGGCTTCTTCGCTATACTGGTATCATCAAAGGATTCAAAATGATTGATAGGAGGCCGCCTTATGCGAAGAATCGTGATTGATATGCAGAATGTCCTGTTTGCGGACGCAGTAGCCGAAGCCTTACGCAACTTTGATTCCAATCTGGAACCAGTCATGAGCGAGAGCCCGGACAAAACTCTGTCGCTATGTGATGCTGTGCTTGCAAATGTTCTGATTATGGAAGTTACCGTATACACATCCTGGACACTGGAGGAGCGGCTAAAAATCCGAAACGCTCTGAAAAAGGCTCAGCCAGATTGCAAGATCGTGCTGGTGGTGGATGAAAACACAGAGAAAAAGCTGGCGGACAGGGTGCGGCAGGCAAAGAAGGATGGTCT
>NZ_JBKVXZ010000065.1:0-19579 GCF_046973065.1 Flintibacter sp.
CAATTTGGTGCTTCGTGTTTGTCACGTTGTTTAATTTACAAGGTACACACCGCTTAGCAGCGGCAGGAGTTATTTTACCACACCATTTCGACCTTGTCAAGAGCTTTTTTAAAGTTTTTTCAAACTTTTTTCAGCTCTTAAGGTCAGCCCGGCAGGCTTCTCCTTGTTTCGTCACCCTCACAGGCGACTCGATTAGTTTACCATATCTCAGTTTGCTTGTCAAGAACTTTTTTCGCACCGTCAGGTGGTTTTTGTTCTCTCATTCAAGCCCGCTTTTGACTTGGAAACCACTGTCTCGCGGACAGCTTTGATAGGGTACCACTGCTTCCTCCATTTGTCAACCCTTTCTTCGACTTTTTTCAAAAAAATTTTCCACCGTTATAGAACCCCTATTTTGCGTTCTCCATTTGACAAGCTGTCGCCATAGACTATAATATAGGTATCCTACTTGCTTCGGTTCTGGGAAAGGAGGCCGCGCAATGAACCTGGAATTGAACAACAAGCAGTTTCGCAGGCTGCTGGACCTGGTGTATATCGGGAACTGGATTTTGAACTCCACTCGGGGTGAACAGCGTTTTGCTGACTACGATGAAGTGGAGAGCCTTGTATTTGGAAAAGCTCTGATGGAGGGTATGCCCGCTCTAGCTGAGATCTACCATGGTGAGATCGTCCCTTCTCAGGCCTTTGTGGAGGGCGGAATCCATGAAGCCATTATGGAATATGAAAACAATGTCTTCTTTGATATTTTAGCGGAGGATCTGGCCCGTCGGGATATGGATGATGCTCCCATCGATGAGAGCAACTACGATGAGCTTGCCAGCCGCATTGACGCCTATATCAGCGAATTTGAAGAACATGGCACAGATAACATCTTAGTGGATATTGATATCCCTTAAATCCAGGCAGCAAAAAGCCTGTGCGCTTAATCGCGCACAGGCTTTTTTATGTCTTCTTGCGAAACAGGAAGGTAATCATGAACCAGACAGCCAAATACAGGGTAATGGCCGCACCGGCGGAGGTATCAATATAATAGGACGTCATCAGTCCCGCGATCCCGGCAACCACCGCTCCCAACAAGGAAAAGAGATGATACTGCGTCATATTCTTGGCGATGTTCCGGGCCGCTGCGGCAGGCAGGACAATCAGGGCGTTAATGACCATAAGGCCTACCCAGGTCATGGAGACAGTCACCACTACTGCAATAGCTGCCGAGAAGATAGTCTCCTGCCAAAATACCTTTACTCCCCGGCTGTCTGCCAGGGCAGGATGGACCGCAGAGAGCATCAGCTGGTTAAAGGATACCGCCCAGAGGACGATAATCAGCACTAGAATGACCGCCAGCAAGCCGATCTTGGCCGGCTCTACCGAAAGAATATCGCCGATGAGCAGGGCGTTGAATTTGGTAAAGGAGCGCCCGCCCAGGGTAGAGATAAAGATACCCAGAGCGACGGCGGTAGAGGAAAATACTCCGATCACAGTATCGCTGGCCAGGGCAGAACGGCGGCGCACCCAGTTAAAGAGCAGGGCAAACACCACCGCAAAGGCTACGGCCGCCCAAGTAGGCTCGTTAAAACCACAGATGGCGCCGATAGCCATTCCGGTAAAGGCAGAGTGGCCCAGGGCATCCGAAAAGAAGGACATGCGGCTGTGTACCACCATAGTGGAGAGGATACCGAAGAGCGGAGAAATGACCAGCACCGCCAGCAGGGCGTTTTTCATAAAGTACATCCCGCCGCTTTGGGCCCAGTCAAAGGGCAGCAGCTCTACGAGGGAATACCAAAGCTCCATCAATTCTCCCCTCCCTTCCCCACCCGCAGGTGGAACGTCTCATAAAACTCTGGGGAGGAGAGGATTTCCTCCGGAGGCCCAGATTTGAGCACCTTTTTATTGAGCAGGATCACCTTATCGGCAAACTGCCCCAGGGTGGCAAAGTCATGGGTGGACAAAAGGATGGACAGGTCGTACTTGGTGCGCAGCTCATCCAGCATCTCCAGCAGTTGGTGCTCCCCTTCAATGTCCACACCGGACAGGGGCTCATCCAGAATAAGAATATGGGGCACCGGTTCCAGAGCCAGAGCCAACAGCACACGCTGAAGCTGTCCGCCCGACAGAGCCCCCATGGCCCGGTCCAGCAGATCTTCCCCGTGGACCCGCGCCAAACTGCTGCGGCACCGCTCCCGGTATTTTTCCGGGATAGGCAGCCAAACCGGCCAGCGTGCCGTGGCGGCGGTGAAAAAGTCCAGTACACTTACCGGGTCGCCCCGGTCAAAGCTGGGGGACTGAGGCACATAGCCGATCAAAGGCCGGTTGCCTCCAGTCACGGTACCGTCCGCCAGGCGGATGGCAGGCCCACCTGCCGGGGAGAAGGTAATATTCCCCCCGTAGGGCAATTGACCCAGGATACTGCGGAACAGAGTAGACTTGCCCGCACCGTTGGGGCCGATCAGGGCGGCAATCTCACCGCAGTGGAGGTGGAAGGATACATCCTCCAGGATCTCCTCTCCCTCCAGACGGACGTTGAGCCCCTCCAGCTTCAAACAGCAGGCGTCAGAGCAGCCACCCGCCATTTTTCCATGCTTGATCTTTCTCATCCAATGACCTCTTCCCCGGCAAAGCCGTTGACGATCGTCTTTACATTTGAGGACAGTCCGTCCAGATAGTTGCTCAGCTTCCCATCGTTGGGGCCATCCATCAGCATAGTGAGCTGGCTCACCTGACACCCGGTCTCCCGGGCAATGGCCTGGGCAGTGGCATCAGAGCCATTGATTTCGGTAAAGATGATAGGAATATTATTTTCTTTCACCAGAGAGACCGTCTCATTGATGACCTGAGCGCTGGCCTCGCTGCCTTCCTCCTCTTCAATGGCGGCCAGAAGAGGCAGGTCAAGGGCCTTGGCAAAATACTGGAAGCCGTCGTGGAAGGTAATGAGGCCAGAAATCGTGACGCTACCCTCCTGCTCTGCCTCTTGGATCATCTCCTGGAGGTTGCTGTCCCAACTGTTCAGCAGCGCCAGAGCCTCTGTTAGATTATCAGAGTAGGTCTGCGCATGGTCCGGATCTGCCTGGGACAGGCCTTTCTGGATGTTTTCCGCCATAATCATGGCATTTTCCGGGTCCATCCAGATATGGGGGTCATAGTGCTCCCCATCTTCCTCGTCCCCGTCGTGGTGGTCATGGCCCACCATCTCCAGCATCTGAACTCCCTGGGAGCAGTCGATCACAGCTCCCTGAGCCTGGCTGAGGGCGTCATCCATAAAGTCCTCCAGCCCCGCTCCGTTCATGGCGATGACATCGGCACTTTCAATGAGCTTCATGTCGCTCACCGTCAGCGTGTAGTCGTGCAGACAGCTCACCTCGCCGGTGTTCAGCCGCTCCACCACAACGCCATCTACGTTCTCCGCCACGGCGCTGGCCAGCAGATAGACCGGATAGGTGGTGGCCACCACCGTCAGCCGGGCTTCCGACTGACTCTCCTGTCCCTCTTTGCTGCTGCCGCAGGCGGTCAGCAGAAGGGCGGTGGCTAAACCAAGGGCCAAAATGGCTCGTTTCTTCATATATTGCATTCCTTTCTATGGTCTGCTTCTTTCCCAACGTGCATAGTATAGCTTCTTCTTGGAAATTTGTAAATAAAATTTCCCCGCAGCAAACAGGCCGGTCCCATTCCGGGACCGGCCTGTTGAACCTTTGATTTACTTCTTTGTTTTCTTCTCCAGCAGCTCCAGCAGCAGTTCTTCATTATGAAGGGCCGCCTTGGCCAGAGCCTGAGACTTCTCTTGAAGCCGGTCCAGATTTTCCTGGTAGTGGGCCATCATCTCATCGGCGCAGGCCACCGCCTGCTGAAGATCAAAGTGCTCCACATGGCCTGCCGAGGGCATGTCCAGCTCCTGAAGATAGCTCTCCACCTTGGGGTCATAGACCAGTCCAATGCAGGGCACCGCCATACGGGCGGCGAAGATCAGGGTGTGCAGCCGCATGGCAACACACAGCTTGGCCCGGCCCAGCACCGCCATCAGTTCCCGCGGCGTACAGGCGGTATCCAGCAGATAGGAGGGCTCCTTCATCAGCTCCCGCACCTGATTGGTAGTGGCCCGGTCGTGGCCGGGCTGCATCAGCAGGAACAAAATTTCCATTCCATAGGTCCGCCGCAGATGGTCGCACAGACCGGCCAATTGTTTGGGGAAATCCCCGGTTCCAGGCCAGTTGCGCACCGAGATGGCAGCAAAGGGAGTATTCTCGGGCAGCTGTGCAGAGCGCAGCAGCTCCTCTCCCCGCTCCCGAGGTGCAGGAGGCAGGTTAAATACCGGGTCGGCGGTGACATAGAGGTCGGGGCGCTTTACCCCCATCTCCCGCAGCTCGTTGGCGGAGCTGCGGTCCCGCAGAGTGACCAGAGCCGCCCGCTCCACCGCCCGCTTTACCCGGCGGCGGTTTTCCGGCTTACGCACGGGACCGATGCCGTTGGCGTAGAGCATCACCGGCTTGCCAAAGAGCTCCGCCCCACGGATGATGGACAGGTAGTACATCAGAGATCGGGTGGAAGTGCGGTCCTGCAGCAGGCTCCCGCCGCCGGAGAGCAGGGCGTCGCAGCTGCGCAGCGCGCCCAGCACCTTCCAAAAGCGGAACCTAGGCACGGCCTCCAGGCCGCACAGGTTCCAGGTGAGCTGGGGATCGTTGGAGAGTACCGTCACCGAAATATCCTTGCTGGCCGCCAGGATTCCCTCGTGGATGGACTGAAGGATGGCGTCGTCACCGGCATTGGAAAAGCCGTAGTATCCGCTCATGACTACCCGGTACTTGCGCCGCCGCACCTGCTCGTACACATCCAGGCAATCCTGGGCCATGCGCTGTACCGAATAGTAGGTCTGCACTGTCTGACGACCATAGGCACCCAACCGCTGCTTCTCCTCCTCTGGAAGGTCCAGCGCCTGGGTCACAGCCCAGTATAGCGTCTCCTCGTCGGCCACTGGGTCTGTGCGGCAGCAGAAGTTGGTATCAATGGCCTTCTGCAGCAGCTCCGGACAGAAGAGTCCGGTATGCCCCTGAGCACCGGACAGGACCACCGGCTTTTCCTCCGCCATGGCCTCCAAAGCCGAGCGGGACACACCCACAAACACCTGGCAGGCGGCGGCAATGGCGTTGACGTCGGTACGGGGACCGGTGAGCACCACACAGGTGCGGCCCAGGTCCTGGTTTACTTGCTCCGCGCGCTCCTTGAGCTGCTCAAAGCTGTCGCCGCCGCCGGTAATCAGGATGTGGATGCCGGGGTAGGCTCCATCCAGCTTGGGAGCCAGCTCAATGAGCTGCCGGGCCGTGTGGCAGGCCGCCTGATCCAGTCGGCTGACGTGGCCGATCACCACGCCGTCCCCCAGGTCAAACTCCTTCCGCACCGCTTCCCCGGATACATCCGGAGAGAATTTATTGGTATCGATCCCGTTGATGGTGAGGGTAATGTGCTCGGCCGGCACACCATACTCCCGCACCAGATAGTTCCGGATGTCTTCGCTCACTGCCAGGGTACGTTCGCCCCAGTTGGACAGCAGCTTGAGCACGCCGCTGACCTCAAAGACGCCGTGGCAGGATGTGACAAAGGGAAACCTCAAACTGCCCTGCAGGGTACCGCACAAAAAGGCGGGGATGCGGGCATGGGCATGGACGATATCCGGCTTCTCCTTGCGCAGGATGTCCTTAAGCAGAGCGCGGGAGCGCATCATGTTCTTCACACTGCGCCGGTTCATGGGCACGCTGTAGTGCCGGATCCCCGCGGCAGTCACCTCCGGGACATACACTCCCCCGTTGGAGGCGATCACCACCTCATGTCCTCTGGCCTTCAGTTCCTTGGACAGCTCCACGATATGGGTCTCGGCTCCGCCGATATCCAGCCCCATGGTCGCCATGAAAATCTTCATGGGCAGTTACTCCTTCCCGGCCTCAGCCCTCCGGCTGGGCCGCTTCAATGCTGACAATGCGGCCCAGGAAGAGGCCGTATTTGTTGTTGAACTCCCGGCTGGAATTGACTCCCAGGTTATACACCCGGTTGAGCAGGTAGTTCCCGTTCTCGTCGATCAGGCCCTGGCCTTCAATGGTGAGCAGCAGGTTGTAGCGGCCCTGAGCGGGCACGATCTCATAGGTGCCGTCATCCAGCTTGGCCTCATAGGTACCGTCGCTGACCTGAATGTCGGTGATGGTACCCAGAGAGCCGCCGGTGCTGCGCTCTTTATCATAGATCTGATCGCCCACCTGGATGGCGTCCAGCATGTACTCCGGCTGGTTTTCCACCGACATCTGATACACAATGGTGGTGGTCGCCACATTGCTGCCGGTCTGAGGCTTGTGGGTCTTAACATAGATGGCTGCGGCCATAACAATGACCGCCAGGATGACGATCACGTCGATCACACTGATTTTGCCAAACAGGCGTCCGTTCCGGTCAATGATCTTCATCCCTCATTCCCCCTCTCAATGGCAGTCACAGGTCCGCTGCCCATGTAGCCCGGTCCCCGGACATAGGCAGTCTGGCCCACCCGGAAATCATAGCCGCCGCCCAGCAACAGCGTCTCTCCGTTGTCGGTGCAGGCACTCTCCACCGTCACGTATACATCTTCATAGCCCGCCAGCTCCGCATCCACATAGCAGCGCTCCTCCTGATCGAGGATCTGAGTCACAGCGGGCTTGGTCTCCACCGACACCACGGTGCCGATGCTGTAATTTTTCACGGCATCCTCCAGCTTGTCCCCAGCCTGGATGAGCTGGCTGTCACCCTTGGCCATCTTCTGGAAAACCACAGTATAACGGACCGTCTGGGAGGTAGCGGCGGTGCCGCTGCTGTCACCACTGCGCAGGCTCAGCCAGGCAAAGGCAGCGCCGGCCAGCAGCACAACAATAAGCACAATGGCGTCAAACAAGTTCAGCCGAATGCGAAACTTATGCGCGTTTTGTTCCATGGGATACTCCTTTCAAGGTCTCCAAATAGACCTGTTCCACTTTTTTGGCAAAGATCTCGCCGGTAAACTGAGACTGATAGATCTTTTTTGCGCCCCGGCTCAGCTTCTCCCGCAGCTGGGGCTGGTCGATCATCCGGGCCATGGCGTCGGCCAGAGCCTGGCTGTCCTTGGTGGGGAAGAGCAGGCCGTTCTCTCCGTCCTGGATGACCCAGGGGTTGCCGCCGTAGTCGCTGGCAACGGAGGGCAGACCCAGGCTCATTCCCTCCAGCAGGGCCATAGAGGTGGCCTCGGTACCATAGGAGGCGTTGAGCTGTACGTCCAGAATATTGAGCAGCTCCTTCACATCGGAGCGGAAACCCAGCATCTGCACCACGTCGTCCACGCCCATCTCCACTACCGCCCGGCGCACCTCTTCTTCAAAGGCGCCGGTACCGGCCACCAGGACACGGAAGTTCTGATATCCCCGGTCCTTGAGCTGCTTGGCAGCATAGACCAGGTACAGATGCCCCTTGTAGTCCTCGATCCGTGCCAGGATACCAAAGACTACGGTCCCCTCCGGGATGTTCAGCTCTTCCCGCAGGGCGGCACGCTGGGCCGGAGAGGTCTCCTCCACCGCAGCCACTCCATTCATGACCAGGGTAATCTTTTTCTTGGAGATACCCCCGTCGGTGAGGTTCTCCGCCGTGGCAGGGCTGACGGCAATGATGCGGTCAGCGTAGTGCTCGTTAACCAGCTTGTTCACCCAGCGGCCCGGGGGACGGCGCAGCTTGGCCGGTACCGGGAAGGCAGAATGGCGGCTGTAAATGACGGGCACATGGCAGCGCTTGGCCGCAATCCGTCCGGACAGGGCGCCGTGGGTGTGGACCAGGTCGGGCTTCACCGACCGGATCACCTTCTGGAGCACTTTCACGTCGTCCTTATGGTAGGAGCGGTCGGCCATGCCGTCCACTTCCACCACCTTGGCGCCCGCCTGCTCCAAAGGCTCCTTCAGCAGGCTTCCCCGGGGGATGGCCGCCAAGGTCTCAAACTTGCTCTTGTCTGCAAAGCGCAGATAGTTGAGAATCACCCGTCCCGCTCCGCCGATGTTGGTATCACTGATGATGTTCAACACGCGAATCATGCTGTTTTTCCTCCTTCCGGCAGGGACATGCGCCGGGAAATCAGCGCTCCCACCCCAAGATAGGCCCAGAACAGGAACATGACCCGGTAATTATAGAAGGAGTAATCGGTCATGGCCTGGACCAGGAAGCCGGCGATGCCGGCCCCCACCGCTACGATGTGCAGGCGGGTAAACCAGTCCTTCTCCCGGCAGAACGAGGCGCACATATCCCGGAAAAAGCGGTAGAGCAGCAGCACAAAGATTATTAGTGCAACAATACCCGCGTCACACACGATCTGCAGATACAGGTTGTGGGCGTGGGGAGCCACAATCCCGCTGTAACTGTATTTCGGATAGACCAGATTGAAGGCCGCATCCCCTGGGCCGATGCCGCACAGCCAGTAGTCCTTCAGCATGGCCAGGGTGCCGATCCAAATGTACACGCGGTACGAGGTGGAACTGTCTCCCAAATCACCGATGCTGGAGAAGCGGTTGATAATGGTATCCGGCAGTACAAAGTACAGGGCCACCAGGGCAATGGGGGCCAGCAGCAGCAACCGGGGCTGCAAAAACAGGACAAAGAGGAAGCCGGCAAACAGCAGGCCCAGCCAGGCGCCCCGGGACAGGGTAAGCAGCATACATACGCACATGATGCCGCAGCAGATGAAGTACCACACCCGCTGTGCCCAGTCCTTGGCGGACAGCAGGCCCGCACCGCCCAGAGGGATGGCCAGGATCAGGTACTGGCCCAGCATGTTGGGGTTCTCCAGGGTGGAGGGCACCCGGAAGCTGTCGCCAAACATGTCGGCGTCCACCCAAGCCGTGGACTGATAGCCCCAGCCGAACAGATATTGGAAGATACCGTACAGGGCTACCACCGTTCCGGCCAGCACCATCATGGCGATAAGCACATCCAGCTGCCGCCGGGTGGTGACAGCGTTTTCCAGCATAATGGTAAACAGCACAAAGGCCACGGTGAGCATGCCGCCCAGCAGGCTTCCTTTCAGATTCACCGAGAAGAAGGTTCCTACCAGATAGATGCCGGCATACAGCCAGATATAGCGGTTCATGGGGACATAGAACAGGTCCCGCTGCCGGTCCCGCATCAGGTTGAGCAGCACGGAGAAGCTGCCCACCATCGCCAGCCCCAACACCGCCATGGTAGGCAAAATGGGGGCCAAAACCACTGCCGCGCCGCACCACAGCCAGCTTTTCAGAAAAATACTTCCTGCAAATAGCTTCTCCAGGCACAGCATCCGCCAAAGCCAATTCAAAAACTGGTGGATCTTATCCCACAGACGGTAAAAGACACTGCTTTTTGACTCCGCCTGTTCCAGGGCCAGGGGCGGGTGGATGAACCACTGGATCACGCCGCTTCGCTGCCACTGACCGCTGAACCACAGGCAAATCGCCGCCAGCACACGATAAAGCACGCTGGCTTGTATTATGGTTCGCATTTGTTCCATATGTTCTTTAACCTCGTTTCCGCACTCGTTTCACCATATCCCGGACCATATTCGCTTCATCCAGTCCGGTCAGGGTAGCCAACAGGAAATACACCGCCACGCCGACCAGGGCGCAGATTCCCAGCAGCACCAGCTCCCCTACCTTTCCCTGGGGCAGCAGGTTCTCCAGGCCGTACCGCACCGCAGGCACCACCGCAGCCATGCCCACCGTGGACACCAGCATCTTGCCTGCATCCCTGCCAAAGCCGGCATTGAACACGCCGCCGCCCTGTTTTTGCAGGGGGATCAGCAGCAGCAGAGCGTACAGAGTGGAAGAGATCGAGGAGGAGATGGCCAGACCGGCCACGCCCAAAGGCTCGGTGAGCAGCATACAGCCCACAACATTGGCCAGAATGGAGATCCCGCCGGCAATCAGGGGGGTGCGTCCGTTCTGCTGGGCAAAATAGGCCCGGCTGAGAATATTCTGCAGGCCGTAGCCCACCATGCCCAGGGACACCCACACCAGAGCCTGGGAGGTGATATTCACCGAGAATTCGTCAAAGGCTCCGCCTCCGTAGAGGAAGGAGACCATGGGCCGGGCCAGAGTCATCATTCCCGCCGCCATGGGCATGACGAAAAACAGACTGCTGTGCACCGTCTGACGGATGGTGTCCCGGAACGCATCCTCCTGGTGCTCCGCCGTCAGCCGGGAGAGCTTGGGGAAGATCACGTTGGTGATGGAGAGGATAAACACGCCCGCCACCACCAGATACAGGTTGGTGGAGTATTCCATGGCCGACACGCCCGCTCCATCGTAGAGGTGGGAGCCGAACTTGGTGTTAATGGTCAGGTTGATGGGCTGCACCCAGGTGGAGATCATCACCGGTCCCATCAGAGAGAAGGCTTTTCGCATCCCCTCCGAGCGGAAGGAGAAGTCCGGGTGGTAATGAAAGTCCAGCCGCCGCAGCGTGGGCACCTGGATGAGAGCCTGGAGAAGCCAGCCCACCAGATAGGCCGCCGCCAGTCCGTATACGCCGAACCGGTCATCCAGGAAAAAGAAGTAGCCGATGATGACCAAATTGGACACAGTGCTGATGAGGGCCGGGATATTGAAGCGGTCCATGGACTGCAAAATACCCACAAAGGAGAAGGCTACTCCGGTAAACAGCACCGTGGGGAACATGGCCCGGGTGAGGGATGCGGCCAGGGCCGCAGTCTCGGCATCGTAACCGTCGGCAAACAAAGTGACCAGTGGCTGGGCAAATACCATACCCAGCACGGTGAGCACAGCGGTAAGCAGCGCCATCACCGACAGGAAGTTGCCGCCAAAACGAAAGGCCTCTTTCTTCCCTTTCTTGGTCAGGTACTCGCTGAACACGGGAATAAAGCAGGCCGCAATCGCGGAGGCAAACACCACGTCAAAAAAGACCCGGGGAATACGGCTGGCGATATAAAACGCCTTGGCCTCCATCCCGGTGGTTCCGTAGTGCACCGCCATCAGATGATCCCGGTATAATCCCAGCACCTTGCCCAGCAAGGTGATCGCCATAACCATACTGATGGTTTTTGTAGCATTTTCGTTGTTTTTTGCCAAGCTTTCCTCTCCTTTCCCGGACCGCAGTCCATACCATGGAAATAATCGCTTTATTCTACACCAAGGTTTTTTCTTTTTCAACTGTTCTTGCGCCGGATTCACGGCTTGTTCATAACTTCCTCTTGGTTGTTTCTCCCATTCCGAGGTTTTTTTGCCTGGTTTCTCCCATTGAATCCCAGGAGCTTTCCTGCTATAATGTATTATGTTCGCCTTTTCACAGGCGCCTTTCGGCCCTATCCACATTATTATTACAGCAAAGGAGTTCCCATGAAACACGCAGTCCAATCTCTGTCAAAACGAGCTGCGGCAGTGCTTCTGGCCGCAGCGCTCGCCCTTCCAACCGCCTATGCCTCGGCTGGGACCCGTTGGCTGACCTCCTCTCAGACCCTCACCGATGGTCTGACTTATGTCAACACCATAACCCAGCATTCCTCCGCCGGGCGGGTGGAGAGTTACTCCTTCCAGCTCAGCCCCGACAGCGATGTCTACCCCATCATGGTCCAGTCCTCGGGCACAGCCTACGGCGCGGCCACCATTAACAAGGCCATCAGCTACGCGGAAAGTATGGGCTATAACGTCATCGGCGGCATCAACAGTGACTTTTTCGGAAACGGCGGCGTTCCTCTTGGCATCTCCATTGAGGACGGCATCTACAAATCCAGCCCCGAGGGCAACAACGCCGTGGCCACCGTCAACGGACAGGTCTCCCTGTCTGTCTCTCCCCAGGTATACATCACCCTCACCAACCAGAGGGACAACAGCACCGTGGAGCTGACCCATTTTAATAAGTGGCGTAACTCCTCCGGCGGTCTCTACCTTTATAATGAAGATTTTTCCACTATCTCCACCCAGACCAATGCGGCCGGCGGCCGTATGGTCCGTTTTAAAGTAGTTGACAACGGCAAAAGCACCGACCTTACTGTCAACAGCACCCTGACCCTGGAAGTGGTCGACGTCTTTGAGACCTCCGACGCTGTCCCCATCGGAGAAGATAACTACATTCTCACCGCAGCCTATGAGTCGGGCTTTTATGAGGTCTTTGCCAGCTACCATGTGGGCGACCGGGTCACCCTGACCACCTCCTGCTCTGACTCGGTCCTCTCCAATGCCCAGTGGGCCAGCGGCGCGGGCGACATCATCGTACGCAACGGCTCCATTACCGACAGCTCCCAGTGGGTCTACGGCAAGGATGGCCGCAACCCCCGCACCGCCCTGGGCGTCAAGGCAGACGGCACTCTGGTGCTGTACGAGGTAGACGGCCGTCAGTCCGGCTACTCCGGCGGTCTGAGTGAAAAGGATCTGGCCGACGAGCTGCTTCAGCAGGGCTGCCAGTGGGCGGTCAACCTGGACGGCGGCGGCTCCTCCATCCTCAGCGCCCGTCTGCCCGGCTCGGACAGCGTGGACGTTCAAAACTCCCCCTCCGGCGGATACCCCCGCAGCTGCGCCACCTTTATCCTTCTGGTCACCGACGACCCCGGCACCGGACCTGCCACCCGGCTGGCTTTGAAGGAGGACGGCCTGGTGGTACTGGCCGGCTCCAGTGTCACCTTGGGCGACGTGGTCTCCATCAATGACGGAGTCAAAACCGTCAATTCCCGGGTCTCCGACGCACAGTTCACCTCGAAGAATGGTCTGGGCTCCTTTAACGGCTCGGTCTATACCGCCGGTGCCAAGGGCGGCACCGACACCATTGAGATCTACTCCCCCTCTCTGGGCCTCTACGGCACCGCCCAGATCCACGTGGTCACCGCCCTGTCCCAGCTCAACGTCACCAAGGCGGGCAGTTCCAGCTCCCTGACCTCCCTGTCCATGAAGGCAGGCGACTCGGTACAGCTCTCCGCCACCGGAACCTACTGGTCCCGTGACGCCCTGCGCAGCGGCTCTGCCGCCAGCGTGACCTGGTCGGTAAGCGGCGGCGTGGGCACCATCACCAAGGACGGCCTGTTTACCGCCAACGGCACCAGCAACAGCGGCACTATCACCGTCAAAGCGGGCGGCGTCACCAAGAACATCTCGGTCTCTCTGAGCAATGTCCACACCGACGTCACCCCTGACCACTGGTCCTACACCGCGGTGGAGTATTGCTATGAGCACGGCATCGTCAGCGGCATTTCCCCCACTGAGTTTGGCCGGGATTACTCCATCTCCCGGGGCGACTTTGTTCTGATGCTTTACAGCGCTCTGGACCGTCCCGCCGTAACCGGACAGCCCACCAATTTCACTGATGTAGCCTCCACAGATTACTATGCCACCGCCATTGCCTGGGCCAGCGCCAACGGTCTGGTCTCCGGCATCTCCGCCACGGAGTTTGGTCCCAAGACCTTGGTCACCCGTGAGCAGGCCTTCACCATTCTGCACCAGGCCATGCCTCTGCTGGGCATCACCTCCCCCACCCCTGATCTGAGCGTACTGGATCAGTTCTCCGACAAGGATCTGATTGCTGACTACGCCAAACCCCACATGGCCGCCCTGGTCTCTCAGGGCGTGGCCAGCGGCGCTGGCGATACCATCAATCCCCGTGGCAATCTGACCCGTGCGGAAATGGCCGCTCTGCTGTACCGCCTGCTCACCTATGATGAGACGGAGCAGCCCGAGCAGCCCACCGTAGATCCGGACGCCACCCTCACCCTGGATCCCACCCAGTCCCAACTGGCCTCGGCCCAATCTCTCCAGATCCAGGCCGTGCTCACCGGTGCTCAGGGAACGGTCTCCTGGCGCTCCAGTGATCCTACCATCGCCGCCGTCTCTTCCGATGGCACCGTGACCAATGTGTACACCGGCAGCGGCACCGCCCAGGTCACCATTACCGCCACGCTGGGCTCCCTCTCCGCCAGCGCCGTGTTCACCTGTGAAAGCGCGGAGCAGGTGGGTCAAGTGACCGCCGAACCCAGCCTGAATGTGCGCTCCGGTCCCGGCACCACTTACTCCATCATCTCCAGCCTCACCTATGGACGCAGAGTGGTCATTCTGGACGACAGCACGGACGGCTGGTATCAGGTTCTCTTCTCCAACGGCTCCGGCCAGGCCGTCACCGGCTATGTCTCCGCTGACTATCTTACTGTGACCTGACTGAACGCATAAAAATGGACCCGCTGCAGCATGCAGCGGGTCCATTTCATATTATTGAAGGTTATGCTCCTGCCGTCTCTGCCAGAGCCGCCCAATATACAGTGCCAGCATAGCGCACACTGTACCCACCAGGGCGCCGCCCAGCACATCGCTGGGGTAATGCACCCCCACATACAGCCGGGAGAGCCCCATCAGCACCGCCTGAATCACCGCCGTGCGGCGCATCCAGGGTTTGGGAAGGGTCCTGGCCCACACCAGCCCCGCCGAAAAGGCGGCGCAGGTGTGCCCAGAGGGGAAGGAGTTGGGGTCGCCGGAGGTGAGCAGAGGGATCAGACCCTCCACCACCGTATAGGGTCTTGGCCGGGTAAAGATCAGCTTCAGCCCCAGGTTGGTAAACAGCAGACTGAAGATGAGCGCACAGCCCGCCAGCAGTCCCGCCTTCCGGGTGGGACGCCAGAACAGCATGGCCACAGAAAGCACAATCCACAATATCCCCGCGTTGCCCAGCGTGGTAAAGGCCTTGACCACCGGGTCCAGCCACGCCTGCCGCACCGCCTCCTGGATCCACAGCAGCACCGCCTCGTCTATTCCCTGTATCGCCAGCGGCATATTTTTTCCTCCTATCCGTCCTTGACCGGCCCTCTCAGGCCCGATATAATGGTCTTGTCCCTGCCCGTTCCCCTTGTGCGGAATCGGCAGGCAGTTATGGTATTATACCCGCTTTTTCTCCGCTGCGCAAGGGCGGTGGAGCCCTGTTTACAGGAGGTCTGTCCCGTTGAAGCAAATCATCTGCCTCTCCAATGAACCCTGGAGTGCCTCCCCCGGCCGGACTCAGCAGCTACTCTCCCGGCTCAAGGACACCCAGATCCTATATTTTTCCCCTGCCGCCCGCTGGAACGACCCCAGTTTCCACGCCAAAGGCCGGCAGGTCAAACAGAATATCACCGTCTATACGCTTCCTCCCCTTCTGCTCCCCATGGACGAGCGCTTTGGCCATTTCTTCCGCCTGGGGCAGCGGAAGCTCAGCCGCTTCATTGCCGCCAAGGCCGCCCGCGCCCGGTTCTCCTCCCCTCTCTTGTGGACCACCTGCCCGGAGCACGTCCACCTGCTGGACCGACTGGACTACGACGGGCTGGTTTACGACTGCGACCGGGAGTGGGACGATCTGCCTCTGGCCTGGGAGGGCGCGCTGGCCGGCGCGGCCGATGTGGTGTTTGCCGCCTCTTCCGACCTAATGGACCGCCTGTCCCCCTGCAGCAGCAACATCGCCCTGCTTCCCAACGGCGGGACCTACCCGCTCTTTGCCAAGGCCACCGCCCCCGACCGGGTACGCCCCAGCTCCCCCTTCCATGGTCCTGTGCTGGGCTATGCAGGCACCATCCACTATGATTTGGACCTGTCCCCCCTGCTCTACGCCGCCCAGGCCCGGCCCGACTGGACGTTTCTGCTCTTAGGCCGGCGAGAGCACAACCCCTTCCTGCGCCGGCTTTCCCGTCTGCCCAACGTGGTACTGCGCCCCTCCTGTCCCCTGATGGAGGTACCGGAACATCTGGCACAGTGTCAGGTACTGCTCAATTTCCTCCGGGACGATCAGCCCGACTGCGACGTGATCCCCACTCGAATCTATGAGTATCTGTCTACCGGGCTGCCTATTGTCACCATGGTCTGGCCCGATCAGGTGGAACCCTATCCCGACGTGATCTACGCCGCCCACTCCCCTCAGGAATTTCTTACCGCCTGCCAGCACGCTCTGGAGGAAATCCCCTCCTGGACCGCTCCCCGCCGTCGTTCCCACGGCGCTGCAGGCGCCTGGTCTGTGCGCGCCGGCGAGGTCTCCCATATTTTAAGCGTGTCCGGACTGCTGTAACCCCTGTCCGCTCTCCACCCCTGTACAACTCCCCCCTGACTTTTCCCCGTCTTCCTTGTACAAGCCTACGAATTTCCCAGGGCCTCTTGCAAATTCTCCAAGGATTCGATAAAATGGAACTCTAATTGATGGGACAAGGAGGTTCTTCCATGGTTTGCGGATTTTTCCATTCCGTTTTTCACCTGGATTGTATTTTCCACGGTCCCAATCTGTCCAAATATCCAAAAGCATAAGAGATGATCAGGCTGTCTGTGCGCGCAGATGGCCTGACTTTTTTCTTTTCCAAAAACAAGAAACCTTATGGCGTTTGGATCGGACCATCTGAAAGGAGAGAGCATCTATGAGCAAAAAAGTGGCTGTGATCATGGGCTCGGATAGCGACTGGCCGGTAGTAAAGGGTGCCTGTACTCAGTTGGAGGAGTTCGGCATTCCCTTTGAAGCCCACATTCTCAGCGCCCACCGCACCCCTGCCGCCGCCGCGGAATTTGCCCGGTCCGCCCGGGCCAATGGCTTTGGCGTGCTGATCTGTGCCGCGGGCATGGCCGCCCACCTGGCCGGCGCCTTCGCGGGCAACTCCACTCTTCCCGTCATCGGCATCCCCATGAAGGGCGGCGCCATGGACGGACTGGACGCCCTGCTGGCTACCGTCCAGATGCCCAGCGGTATCCCTGTGGCCACCGTGGCCATCAACGGCGCGAAAAATGCTGCCGTGCTGGCCGCCCAGATTCTGGCTGTCTCGGATGACGAGCTGGCCGCCAAGCTGGACGCCGCCCGGGAGAAGATGGCCGATCAGATCGCTCAGAAGGAGCAGAAGCTTCAGGCCGAGCTGGCCTGACCCCCGCGTTCCCGCCCATTTGCAAGATCCACTTTTCAACATATCGTTTGAAACAACATCAGGAAGGAAGGATTTCATTATGAACAAACTGGAGCAGCTGTACGAGGGCAAGGCCAAGAAGGTCTATTCCACCGAGGACCCCAGTGTTGTTATCGTCTCCTACAAGGACGACGCCACCGCCTTTGACGGCGCCAAGAAGGGCACCATCACCGGCAAGGGGGCCATCAACAACCAGATGACCAACTACCTCATGCAGCAGCTGGAGAAGGCCGGCGTGCCCACCCACTTTGTGGAGGAGCTCAGCGAACGTGAGACCGCGGTGAAGAAGGTCTCCATTGTCCCCCTGGAGGTCATCGTCCGCAATATCTCTGCCGGCCACTTTGCCAGCAACTACGGCGTGAAGGAGGGCATCGTGTTTGACGAGCCCACCATCGAGTTCTCCTATAAGAACGATGATCTTCACGATCCCCTCATCAACGATTACCACGCGGTCGCTCTGAAGCTGGCCACCTGGGACGAGATCGACCTCATCAAGAAGTATGCCTTCCAGGTCAACGACTTCCTGAAGAAGACCCTGGCCGAGTGCGGCGTCACCCTGGTCGACTTCAAGCTGGAGTTCGGCAAGACCGCCGACGGCACCATCGTCCTGGCCGACGAGATCAGCCCCGACACCTGCCGTTTCTGGGACTCCAAGACCGGAGAGAAGCTGGATAAGGACCGCTTCCGCCGGGATCTGGGCAACGTGGAGGGTGCCTATCAGGAGATGGCCCGCCGTCTGCTGGGTAAGTAAGATTGATCAAGACTAACTTAGGGAGGCACTAACATGGGAGGCTTTTTTGGCGCGGTGGCGCACCAGGACGTGACCCTGGATATCTTCTTCGGAGTGGACTACCACTCTCACCTGGGCACCCGCCGGGGCGGCATGCTGATCTACGACGAGCAGGACGGATTTCAACGCCAGATCCACTCCATTGAAAATACCCCTTTCCGCACCAAGTTCGAGAAGGACCTGAGCGAGTTCCACGGCAACTGCGGCATCGGCTGTATCAGTGACACGGACCCCCAGCCCCTGCTGGTGCGGTCCCACCTGGGGCTGTACGCCATCACTACGGTGGGTATCATCAACAACTCGGAGGAGCTGATCCAGCGCTATTTCTCCGACCACGGCCACCAGTTCATGGCCATGAGTTCGGGCAAGGTCAACGCCACCGAGCTGGCCGCCGCCCTTATCAACCAGAAGGATGATCTGGTCAGCGGTATTCTCCACGCTCAGGAGGAGATCCAGGGCTCTCTCACCCTGCTCATTCTGACGGAGAAGGGCGAGATCATCGCCGCCCGTGACCGGCTGGGCCGTCTGCCCGTGCTGGTGGGCAAGAAGGAGGGGGCACACTGCGTCTCCTTTGAGTCCTTCGCTTACCACAAGCTGGGCTACCAGGACGCCTACGAGCTGGGTCCCCGTGAGATCGTGCGTATCACCGCCGACGAGTGTGAGACCCTCTCCCCCGCCGGCGAGGAGATGAAGATCTGCGCCTTCCTGTGGACCTACTATGGCTACCCCAACTCCAACTATCAGGGCATCAACGTGGAGGTCATGCGCTACCGCAACGGTGAGATCATGGCCCGGGACGAGGTGTCCCGTGGCGCGCTGCCCAAGGTAGACTATGTGGCTGGCGTGCCCGACTCCGGTCTGCCCCACGCCATCGGCTTTGCCAACCGCAGCGGCAAGCCCTTTGCCCGTCCCTTCGTAAAATACACTCCCACCTGGCCCCGCTCCTTCATGCCTGCCAATCAGGAGGTGCGCAACCAGGTGGCCAAGATGAAGCAGATCCCCGTGCCCGAGCTCATCGAGGGCAAGAAGTTGCTGTTCGTGGACGACTCCATCGTCCGGGGCACCCAGCTGCGGGAGACGGTGGAATTCCTCTATGAGTCCGGCGCGGAAGAGGTCCACATGCGTTCCGCCTGCCCCCCCATCATGTACAGCTGCAAATACCTCAACTTCTCCCGCGGCAATTCCGACATGGACCTGCTGGCCCGCCGCACCATCCAGGAGCTGGAGGGCGACGAGGGACAGCAGCACCTGGAGGAGTACGCCGACGGCACCACCCAGCGCGGTCAGTGCATGCTGAAGACCATCTGCGAGAAGTTCGGCTTCACCTCCCTGGGCTACCAGTCCCTGGAGGGCCTGCTGGAGGCCATCGGCCTCGACCGGGATAAGGTGTGCACCTACTGCTGGAACGGAAAAGGTTAACGGAGGTTTTCTCGTATGAAAAATTCTCATTCTGAGTCCTACGCCGCTGCCGGCGTGGATGTTACCGCCGGCTACGAGTCGGTGGAGCGCATCAAGCCCATGGTGGAATCCACCTACATTCCCGGCGTGCTGGGCACTCTGGGCGGCTTCGGCGGCATGTTTGCCCCCGATATGGCCGGGATGAAAAAGCCGGTGCTGGTCTCCGGCACCGACGGCGTGGGCACCAAGCTGCGCCTGGCCCAGCTGATGAACAAGCACGACACCATCGGCATCGACTGCGTGGCCATGTGCGTCAACGATATCATCTGCGGCGGCGCCGCTCCCCTGTTCTTCCTGGACTACATCGCCTGCGGCAAGAACGACCCCGTGCGCATCGCTGAGATCGTCACCGGCATCACCGAGGGCTGCCGCCAGTCTGAGTGCGCCCTGGTGGGCGGTGAGACCGCCGAGCACCCCGGCCTCATGCCCGATGAGGACTACGATGT
>NZ_JBKVXZ010000066.1:0-18949 GCF_046973065.1 Flintibacter sp.
CCTTACACCATCGCAGCGGGAAATCCCTGCCGTGTGATCCGTCCCCGCTTCAACCAGGAACTGACGGCCTACTTACTGCAACTCCGGTGGTGGGACTGGGAGCCGGAGAAAATCTTCCGCAATCTGGAAGCCTTATGCAGCGGTGATCTGGAACAGATTCGCAAAATCAACCCGTGACAGGAGATATTCCCCATGAAACTTGCCATTCTCTCCGACACCCATGGTCTGCTTCGGCCCGAGGTGCTGGAATATCTGAAAGACGTCGACGCCATTCTCCACGGCGGCGACATCAATAAACCCGGCATCATAGACGAACTGCGGCAATACGCTCCCCTCTACATCGTTCGGGGCAATAACGACAAAGAGTGGGCGGAAGCTATCCCCCACGATCTCACAGTTACCCTGGGTGGCGTGACCTTTTATATGGTCCACAACAAAAAAGAGGTCCCAGCAGACCTTTCCGGTGTGGATGCAGTGGTGTTCGGCCACTCCCACAAGTATCTTCAGAAAGAGAAAGACGGTATTTTATGGCTCAATCCTGGCTCCTGCGGTCCCAGGCGGTTTCATCAGGAGATCACCATGATGATGGTGGAGATTGCAGACGGGCACATTCAGGTAACAAAGATCACCATCCCCCACGAGGTGAAGTGATGGAACTGGGTCTTACTTTTCCTCTCCAGCGATTTCTGAAGGTTAAAACGCCGGAGTATGGCACTGAGTCGGATCGGCGTTTTTGCTGGGATCTTCATGTCATTGACCTGCGGGGGCACAAGTCCCTTCTGGCTGTCCACTGCCACAGCCGGTATACCTTTGTCCGCTATGATGTATCGCCTTTCCAGTGGGTGGACATCCCAGGACTGTTCCGGGAGGGACTGCTCGACAGTCTCACTGCCGCCGGTTTTTCCAACGAACAGGCCGCGGACTACCTGCGTCAGGCAGGCACGATTGAAATCACCCGTACCCATGGCCGCCGTGAGGTAGCCTTCCTAAACCGGGCTTGGGAAGATGTGCTGGCACTGGATCTATGTTTGGACACTTCCAACCAAACTCAGCCTCTGCTGGATCATGCCGTCAACACCCGCCCTAGCCGATGTGTAGGCCATGAGGGGCTTGGACTGGGTCTGGAGCGGATGGCGTTGATACTAACCCAATGAAAGGCAAAACAATGAAAACCCAACACATTCAAATTGGTATGATTCCCGCGATTTTATATGGGGAACCTGCGCAGCGAGGATATCTATTTCTCCACGGACAAATGGGGCATAAAGAAGAAGCTGCAGCCTTTGCTCTGATAGCCTGTCCCCAGGGGTACCAGGTACTGTCCATTGATCTGCCTGGTCATGGAGAACGTCAGAATCGAGATGAGGTATTTACCCCATGGACAGCAGTACCAGACATTCAAGCTGCGCTGTATTGGTCAAAGCAGCACTGGAAAACGGTCTCTCTCCGTGCCAACAGCATCGGAGCTTATTTTGCTATGCTGGCCTTGGACACACCCCGTCGCGCTCTACTTGTCTCCCCTATTGTGGACATGGAACGCTTGATTTTGACTATGATGGGCTGGGCCGGAGTGTCGGAGGAACAACTAAAGGAGCAGGGTGAAATCGCCACCTCTTTTGGCCAAACTCTATCCTGGACGTATCTATGCTGGGTACGGGAGCATCCAGTCCACCATTGGGACTGCCCTATCTGCATTCTCTACGGAAGTGGGGACAATATGACTCCCCGTCATACTGTGGAAGAGTATACTCATCAACACAATGCTAAGCTCACTGTGTTGGAAGGTGGAGAACACTGGTTTCATACACCGGAACAACATGCTGCGCTGCAAAAATGGGAGGAAACAGAGGTTTGAACCGGGAAGAATGTTTGATTTGTCGGGCGCCCCTGGAATATCTGATCCAGGATGAGATCATGGAGTGCGCTATCTGCCATAAAAAAGAACCCAGCAAAACGCGCTGCGTAAAAGGACACTATGTGTGCAATGACTGCCATACCCAGGGCATGGACAGCATCTTTGGCCTGTGTCTCTCTGAGACCTCCAAAGACCCTGTGGCCATTGTCCGACGGATGATGGATCTCCCCTTCTGCCATATGCACGGCCCGGAACACCATGTCATGGTGGGAGCCGCTCTGCTCACCGCCTATAAAAATGCCGGAGGCAGCTTGGATTTGGAGGCCGCCCTTCGCGAGATGTACAGCCGGGGCAAAGAAGTTCCCGGCGGAGCCTGCGGCTTTTGGGGTGCCTGCGGGGCTGGGATCAGTGCGGGACAGTTTTTAGCCATTGCCACGCAGTCCACACCACTGGCCCAGGAACCTTGGGGACTGAGCAACCAGATGACCGCCCGGGCACTGGACAGCATCGGGAAGGCGGGCGGCCCCCGGTGCTGCAAACGGGATTCCTTCCTGTCCATCCTGGCCGCCATCGACTTTACCCGGGAGCATCTTGGGGTGGAGATGGAACGGACTCTCCCCGTCTGCTCTTACAGCAGTCAAAACAACCAGTGCATCGGCAAGCGCTGCCCCTTCTCTGCTGCCAACCACCAAAAGCCCAAGGTAGCTTTTCTCTGCGTTCATAACTCCTGCCGCAGCCAGATGGCCCAGGCACTGGGCAAAAAACTGGCCGGCGATGTGTTTGATAGCTTCTCTGCCGGTACTGAGCCCGGCTCCCGAATCAATCCCGACGCGGTACGCCTGATGAAACGGGTACACGGCATCGATATGGAACAGACCCAGTACAATAAACCGTTCTCCGACCTTCCGCCGGTAGATATCGTCGTCACCATGGGCTGCAATGTCCAGTGTCCCACGTTCCCCTGTTCCCATCGGGAGGATTGGGGCCTGGATGATCCCAGCGGCAAAGAAGATGAAGAATTTCTCACCGTCATGACCCAAATCGAGGAAAAGGTGTTTGACCTGAAGCGCCGTATCCAGAGCGGCGAGCTGGGACCATTCTAAGAACAGGAAAGCCCGGAGCTTCTGCAACTTCAGATGCTCCGGGCTTTTTGTTATCACGTTGTCCTCTGCTCCAGTTCTCTCTGGATTAGATCCACTGCAAGGGTAAAGGTGGATGCGCCGCTTAGCCAAGGTGATCTGAGATTTATAGCGGGCAGGGCTTTCTTTTCCCTCCAGTGTTTTGACGGTCTCTGCCAACTTATGCAGGGTGGAATCGATCTGCCGTTTGGCCTCCAGCAGCTCCTCTTCGGAATATACCATGCTCTGCCTCCTATCGGCTCTATCTGAATGTTTTGCTCCTGTCACAATGTCTCCTCCAGCAACAACGTCTGCCGCGGAGCGCATCCCAGCTTTTTAAAGTCAGAGAACAGGCAGTCGATGCGAGTAGGCCGAACACAAATTAAGTGCATGGGAGACGGCAGTTTACGCAGAAACTCCAAAGAAATCTTTTTGCGTGCGGCGTGGTCGTTGTAAGCCTCACTGAACGGCTCCACTAACTCTGCCAAACCCATGACCTGCATCCCATGGAGTGCCCCAAAACCCTCGTACCGGTCATAGATGGCCAGACACACATGGGGATTCTTTTCAAGGCCAATGAATTTCTTGCCCCCCTCACTGAACATCCAGAAGCAGCCGTCGTGCTAGCTGTACTCAATAGGGGTACAGCGCACATAGTCCCCTGTCCCGGTGGCCAGAGCGCAGGTGTTGTTGGACTGGATATACTCTTCCACCATGGAGCGCAGCTTCCCGGGCTCCAGTTTGACGCTGTCTGCGTCCTTTTCCTCCCAGTAGCGGGCGGCCGCTTGGTACTCTTCCTTTGTCACACAGATCCCTCCCATCTCCGTTTTCTCCAGTATAGCACAGCCGCAAGGGAAATGTCAGGAAACCGGGCGAAAGTGTGTGTTTCGCTTGGTAGATTTTTTACTATACGAACAGTATACTGAAGGGCAGAACACGTAATATCAGGAGGGAACTGTTATGAGTTTAGGGAGCAGCTTATATCACGCCCGGAAGAAAAGCGGATTATCCCAGGAAAACGTGGCGGAAAAGCTGGGAGTCAGCCGCCAGACCATCTCCAAATGGGAGACCAACGAGACTCTGCCCGACATCCGGCAGTCCAAGGGACTGGCCATGCTCTACCACATGACCCTGGATGAGCTTATTGAGTACGATTTTGACGAGCAGCAGGCCCAGCAAATGATTGACAGCGTCAGTGACGAAGCTCAGTCCCGGATCGACTGGAACAAGATATGGAGCAAGAAGTACCCGGTGCTGGCCACCTACTATAAAACGGTGCGTATCAACGACTATGCTCCGGCCCTGCGCGAGATGCTCACCCAGCTGCGGGTGGACTACGGCTATAACAACACCGACGCTCTGCTGGTGCTCAAAGATATTTTGGCCCGGGTATGGAAGGGACAAATGTAAAGTAAACAATTCCCCTATTTTATGCTTGTAGCAGCACAGAATAGGGGGATTTCATTTATGTTCTCAAAATCTGTTCCATGGATTTTCCCTTGGCCAGCTCATCCACCAGCTTATCTAGATATCGAATCTCCCGCATCAGCGGGTCTTCGATCTCCTCTACCCGGATTCCACATATCTTACCTGTAATTTTAGTCCGGTTTGGATTCAAGGCAGGAGCCTTCCGAAAGAAGTCGCCGTAGCTGGTATCAGACTGCTCCAGATGGGCAATCTCCTCCGCGGTATACCCGGTGAGCCAAGCGGTCACCTGATCCACCTCTTCCCTGCTGCGGCCCTTTTTTCCGGCCTTGTTTACCAGCAACGGGTATAGTTTTGCAAAAGGCATCTGTGTTACATCAGTACGGGGCATATACTTCTCCTTTCCAAACCTCAGCCACCCGGCAAAGGTTCTTGACAGGCACTTTATTTGATATTCTTATCATACCATGAGCATCCCCATCTGACAATCAAAGCGGTCTTATAGTCATAGACAATCCCCCTTTTGTTTATCGGCAATCCAGTCCCAGCAAAAGTTACGATACAAATCACACTTGACAACAATGGATAAATCCCTATAATGAACATTGTTCATATTGAGGTGATTGGATGAATACCGTTGTCACATCAAAAGAGGATATCTTAAAAACCAGCCGGGAACTGATCCAGCGAGAGGGCTGGTCGGCCGTCAATATTCGTTCAGTGGCGGCGGCCTGCGGAGTATCGGTCGGTTCCATTTACAACTACTTTGACTCCAAGTCTGCCCTGGTTGGCGCCACCGTGGAAAGCGTCTGGTGTGAGATCTTCCACCGCCCGGAGGATGGAGCTGTGTTTCAGGACACCCAGGCCTGCATTACCTGGCTGTACGAACGAATGGAATATGGCTGCAAACAATATCCCGGATTCTTTACCCTCCACTCCCTGGGCTTTATGGGGGCAGACAAATCGGACGGGAGACGGAAGATGCAGCAGACCTGGCAGCACATTTTGGATGGATTGCACTCCGTTTTACAGCGGGACACCAAAGTGCGGCCAGATGCCTTCACAGAACAATTTACAGCGGAAAAATTTGCAGATCTTCTGTTTTCCCTAATGCTGTCAGCCTTGCTGCGGCAGGATTATGATCCTACCGCTGTATTGGAGATCGTCCGCAGGACTCTCTATTAAAATTCCCACAGGACAGTGGGAATTTTATATCCCAAAAATTGAACATTGTTCACTTAAGAAGGAGGAAACCCATGAAAGTAAAGCGAAACACCCTGCTGCTTCTGGCCTGTCTGGTGTGGAGCGCGGCGGGATTCAATATCCTACGCATCGGCCTGACGGCCTACCCAGCCTACCTCTCGGTGCTGAATTTTTTGCTGTCTGTGCTGGTTTTTGCCGTGTTTCAGCGGTTTATCTTTGGAAAACTGGTGAAAAAGCACACCAGCCGGATTGTCTCCTATTTAGAGGAGCGACACTTTTTCCTGAAATTCTTTGACAAAAAAGCCTTTGCCATTATGGCGGTAATGATGACTGGTGGAATTGGCCTGCGGGTAAGTGGACTTGCGCCGGAGCAGTTTATTGCCGTGTTTTACACCGGCCTGGGAGCTGCCCTGCTGCTGGCCGGATTGCTGTTTGGCCGAAACTTTGGCAAAGCGGCCTTTGCTGCAAATCAAAACATGGAAGAAAAAGGAGTATAAGCGATGCAGGCAATTATGGAAACTCTATTTGATGCGGTCTACCTGGTCTCAGTCATTACTATCGGTATCCTGATGATTCGGGGCAGTAAGGGAAACCGTCAGTTCCGTTTGTTCGGCTTCATGGCGGTGGTGCTAGGCGCAGGCGACGCCTTCCATCTGATCCCCCGTGCGGTTGCTCTGTGCACCACAGGCCTTGAAAACTACACCGTTCCTCTGGGACTGGGAAAATGGATCACCTCGGTCACTATGACAATCTTCTATGTACTGCTCTACTATGTATGGCGGCAGCGGTACCATGTCAAGGGACAGGGCGGCCTGACCACCGCAGTATATGTTCTGGCCGGTCTGCGGATCCTTCTATGTATGATGCCTCAAAATCAGTGGCTCAGTGCCGACGCCCCCCTCTCTTGGGGCATCTACCGCAACATTCCCTTCGCTCTGCTTGGTCTGCTGGTGATCGTGCTGTTTTATCGCAGCGCCAGAGACCACGGAGACCGGGCGTTTCGGTGGATGTGGCTGACCATTGTATTGAGCTTTGGCTTTTACATCCCTGTCGTTCTGTGGGCGGATGCCATCCCCATGATCGGGATGCTGATGATCCCCAAGACCTGCGCCTATGTTTGGACGGTACTCATCGGGTATTTCGCCATGAAGCAGGAGTGCCGATAACGTTTCGTATTTCCCGCTCCACATTGCGCCCCCCTTTCTTTTTGAGGTATCCAACTATCTTTCAACCACTCGCTCTGCGAGTGGTTTTTTATTTTCCGCTCGGTTATCCCGGCAAAAGCTGCCGGAGGCCCAGCCAGACGCCGGTGACGCTGCCCGGATTAGAAAAGGCAGAATTGTCCTCCATAGGATTTACCGAGGATAAGAGCTTCCAGATCTTGCTGTATCTGGCAGATCCGGTACGCTTCCCGACTTGTCCTAGAATATCAAGGAGTCGCATTCCCTATAACCGACCATCCATAATCTGTCATACGCTCCCAGGGTGGCCGCCTGCCTTTCTCAAAACACTTGACAAAAGCAAGTCTCTCCGATATACTTAACGCCGTTAACTATATGCAAGAAGGAGACACTACGCGTGGAATGGACCGATATGATGCACTTCCAGCAACAGCTTCAAAAGGTTATGCGCTCCTTGCTCCCTTTGCGGAAGTCTCTGCTGACTGCCAGCGAGTGTGAGCTCTTGGCCCACCTGTATTTGCAGCCGGAACAAAATACTCCTGTTCTGCTCAGCCAGAACAGCGGTATGAAAAAAGAAGCGGTGAGCCGCTGTCTGAAATCCCTCTACGAAAAAGAGTGTATCCGGAAACAGCGCCAGGAAACAGACGAGCGCAGCTATCGGCTCTTTATTACGGAAACAGGCCTTGCCGAATTAAAAGAGGGATACGAAAGTATTTTGCAGCCATTTTACGATCTGTGGCGCAGCTCCAGCGAAGATTTTGAAGCATTTATGTATTACGCGGACAAACTTGCCACACACATTGAGAAAGGACAGGATAGATCCCGTGACCACGAAGTTCTATGATGCACTGCAAATGGATCCTGCTGTGCTGAAGCGGAAGATCGCCGCTTGTGACACAAGGCAGGAAAAAAACTATTACTGGATCGCCATGGCCGTGCGCTCGGTACTGATCGTAGCCTTTGCCATCGTCTTTATCAGCCTGCTGTCTGGTGTGTTTGGCTCGGACAACACGCCTCTGGCTGTGGCCTTATTCTGCATGATGCTGGGGATCCGTTTTGTCAATTTCGAATACTGCATCGGCGACTCTCTTGTCACTTTGGCGGTCGTTCTGGCCATTCTGGTTCTGGTTCCCAGCGCCGCCATGGTGCTTCCGCCGCTTTTCCTGATCCCGCTGCACTTTACAGCCTTTTTTGCCATGCTCTACATGACTACCCAACGGCCCGAAATGGGAAACGGCGGCTTATATAGCTTTGCCTACGTCTATCTGACCGGCAATCCCGTACTGGGAGAGGCCCTGGTTCGCCGCGCTCTCATGGCACTGGTGGGCTACCTGATCTGCGGAGCGATCCTGTTTGCCAAGCACCGGCATCATCATAAAACCACCCGTTTCCACCACGTCATGCGTAAATTTGATTTGTCCACACCGGTTCACCTGTGGCAGCTGCGCATGGCCCTTGGCGTGAGTCTGGTTCTGACTGCCGGGCAGGTATTCGGCGTGGAACGGTTTATGTGGATGGGATTTGCCTGCGCGTCGCTGCTGTCGGAATATCCCTGCTCCGGCAATGCAGTTGTCCGCTTCCGGCAGCGGATTGTAGGAGCCGTCGCAGGCTGCTGCGCGTTTTTTGTCCTTCATTTGGTAACACCGGAAGCCCTTCATCCACTGATGGGTCCGTTGGGAGGGCTGTGTCTGGGTTTCTGCACCGATTACCGGTATAAAACCGCCATGAACTGCTTCGGCGCACTGATGCTGGGAACCGGGATCTACGGACTGCAGGGCGCAGTCATTCTGCGTATTGCAGACACGTTCCTGGGCGTGACATTTGGCCTGGTATTTGCTGCACTCTTCCATCAGCTGGCAGCTGTCCGGCTTCTGCCTGATCCGGAAGTGGAGTAACCGCAGAGAAAAACAACATTTCGGATGCCGTATAAACAGACTGTTTATCGGCATCCTTTTTTGTTTGCCTAAATTCATCCCTAAATGCTATACGAAACTTTAGTTGATAATTTTCCGTGTATTCGGTATGATAAGCAGGAAAGGCTGTGTCAAACCCTACTTTTTTATCAAAATCCGTTTATGAAGCAACCTGTCTTCGCCGCCCGGGTGCGGACTATACTCCCCTGCTGCACAACAAAGCGGGGCAATGCCCCACAAAGATAATTGTGAGGAGACTATGATCGAAATTAAAGGAAAATACAACCAGGCCAAAATCTTTACTGACGTGGTGGACAGCGCCTCCATTGCCCAGGTTCAGGAGCTGTGTAACCAGGAATTTACCGCAGGCAGCCGAATCCGTCTGATGCCTGACATTCATGCCGGTGCGGGCTGCACCATTGGCACTACCATGACCATCGCCGATAAGGTAGTGCCCAATCTGGTCGGCGTGGATATCGGCTGCGGGATGGAGACTACTCGTATCCGGGAAAAGCGGCTGGAGCTGCAAAAGCTGGACAAACTTATTTATGAGCGGATCCCCTCCGGCTTCTCCATCCGAGACAAAGCTCACCGGTATCTCAACGAGATCGACCTGAGCCAGCTGTACTGCGCCCGCCATGTGGATCTGCCGCGGGCAGAAAAAAGCATCGGCACCTTGGGCGGCGGAAACCACTTTATCGAAGTGGACAGAGATGACGAGGGTAATCTCTATATTGTCGTCCATTCCGGCAGCCGTCACTTGGGTGTGGAGGTCGCCAGCTACTATCAACAGGCAGGCTACAAGGTCCTTAACCGCACCGATGACGCCTCCATTGCGGCATTGGTTGCCCAAATGCGGGCCGATGGTCGTGAAAAAGACATTCAGAAAGAGCTGAAGAAGCTAAAAAATCTCAAGCAGACTAACATTCCCAAGGCTCTGGCCTATGTGTCCGGGGAGCTGTTTGAGCAGTATATCCACGATATGAAACTTGTTCAGCACTTTGCCATGCTCAACCGGCAGGCCATGATGGATGAGATCATAAAGGGCATGAAGCTCCACGTGGAGGAGCAGTTTACCACCATCCACAACTATATTGATACCCAAAACATGATCCTGCGGAAGGGAGCCGTATCTGCCCAGGCAGGAGAACAGCTGCTCATCCCCATCAACATGCGGGACGGAAGTCTTCTGTGCGTAGGTAAGGGCAACGAGGACTGGAACTGCTCCGCGCCTCACGGCGCCGGACGGCTGATGAGCCGTGCAGACGCCAAACAGTCCTTTACCGTCTCTGAATTCAAAAAGCAGATGGCGGACATCTACACCACCTCAGTGAGCCGCGCCACTCTGGACGAGTGTCCCATGGCCTACAAGGGGATGCAGGACATTCTGGACAACATCGGTCCCACTGCAGAAGTGAAAAAGATCATTCGCCCGGTCTATAATTTCAAAGCTGGGGACGAGGACTAACAAAAACAGCACTGCCGCGCATCATGCCGGCAGTGCTGTTTTTATATTCCGGTTACTGTTCTTTGCCCGATTCCGGCTGCTGAGGTTTCATGCCCCAGAACACCACATTCATCAGCACCACAATCAGCAAAACAGCCGCCATAGCTACCCAAAAGCCCATGTCCAGTCCCCACAGAGTGGTGGTTCCAAACAGGTCCAGCCAAATTTTCGTCCAGTTCATCAGTCATTCCTCCATTCTTAAAGCAGTTCGCCGTAATGCCGCACGTAGGCCTTTTTCAGGCTGGTGGCCAGCACCATATAGAGCAGGATGCAGGGGATCAGATAGGCAAAGTAGGCCGCAGGCAGAGCCACAAACCCCAACATAGTGCCAAGAGGGGTAAAGGGAATGATAGTCAGCACCGTGATTCCAGTCAAGGTCAAAAGAGTCAGCGGCGCGGAGGCTCGACTCTGGATAAAGGGTAGTTTGGGAGTGCGGATCATGTGAATGACCAGCGTCTGGCTCCACATGGATTCCACGAACCATCCCGCCTGGAACAGACCCATATATGCCATCTGCATCTGTACCAGCTGGGCCCCACTGAAGTGATTGGCCAGATCGTTATACAGCACACCGCCGGATACAAACATCGGGCAGAACACAAAGTACATGAAGATATACGTGGCAAAGTCAAAGATAGAGCTGGTGGGGCCGATCCACAGCATAAAGCTGCCCACGCTGGAGGCATCCCACTTCCGGGGCTTTGCAATAAATTCCTCGTCTACATTGTCCCAGGGAATGGCCGTGCAGGACAGGTCGTAGATCAGATTGAGGAAAATCAGATGTACGCTCATCATGGGCAGGAAAGGCAGCAGCGCCGAGGCCGCCAGCACCGAGAACATGTTGCCGAAGTTGGCGGAGGCGGTCATCTTGATATACTTAATCATATTAGCATAGGTCTTGCGCCCCTCGATGATCCCCTGCTCCAAAACCATCAGGTCCTTCTCCAGCAGGATAATATCTGCCGACTCCTTAGCCACATCCACGGCAGTATCCACCGAAATACCGATATCCGCCGCCTTCATCGCCGCGGCATCGTTGATGCCGTCGCCCATGAATCCCACCGTGTGTCCGCTCTCCCGGAGGACTGAGACCACCCGCACCTTCTGGTCCGGGGTCAGCTTGGCAAAGACGTCGGTGGCTTCTGCCGCTTTTGCCAGCTCAGCGTCACTCATATGTTCCAGATCGGACCCCAGCAGCATGTTGCGCACCTTCAGTCCCACCTGCTTGCAGATGGTTCGAGTCTCCTTCTCGTTGTCCCCGGTGAGGATCTTGGTCGTCACGCCGTGGTCCTTCAAGGCTCTGATGGCGTCGGCGGTAGACTCCTTGGGCGGATCGAGGAAGGCCAGGTAGCCCATCAGCACCATGTCCTGCTCATCCTTCACTCCGAAAGCTCCCACTGGAGAAGGGTTGCTCTTCTGGGCAATGGCCAGAACACGGAAGCCCTTCTCGTTGAGACCTTCCACAGTCTGAAGGATCCGGCCGCGCACCTCGTCGGTCAGCGGCTGCACGCTGCCGTCACACTCTGCAAAGGCGCAGATGGAGAGCATCTCCTCCACCGCCCCTTTGGTCACCATCTGAGTCTTTCCGGCCTGATCCTGCACCACTGTGGTCAGACGGCGGCGAGTAAAGTCAAAGGGAATTTCATCTACCTTCACATAGTGTTCCGAAAGGTCCAGCAGGCGGGGATCTTCCGCCTCTGCTTCCTCCGTCTTGTGGATGATGGCCAGGTCCATCAGATTCTTATAACCAGTCTGAAAATAGCTGTTGAGATAGGCGTGGCGCAGCACCCGGGTGTCGTCCTCCCCGTTCACATTGAGGTGGTACTCCAACACTACCTTATCCTGGGTCAGGGTGCCGGTCTTATCGGTACAGAGAATGTCGATGGCGCCGAAATTCTGGATAGAATTGAGGTTCTTGACGATGGTCTGCTTTTTGCTCATGGACACCGCGCCCTTGGCAAGGCAGGTGGTTACGATCATGGGGAGCATCTCCGGGGTCAGGCCTACGGCAATGGAGATTCCGAACAGGAATGCCTCCAGCCAGTTGCCCTTGGTGATGCCGTTGATGAAAAACACCAGCGGAACCATGACCAGCATGAAACGGATGAGCACCCAGGAAACCGCATTGACACCCTTGGTAAAGCTGGTCTCCACCGCCTCCCCTGCTACCGCGCAGGCCATGGAGCCAAACAGCGTGTGGTCACCCACACACACTGCCACCGCCGTTGCGCTGCCGGAGACCACATTGCTGCCCATAAAGGCAATGTTGGTGTAGTCGGTGACGCTCTCCTTCCGGTCGTTGACGTGGGGCGTCTTTTCCACCGGTTCACTCTCTCCGGTGAGACTGGCCTGGCTGACAAACAGGTCCTTTGCCTCCAAAATGCGAACATCGGCGGGAATCATATCCCCCGCGGACAGGTGGACAATGTCCCCCACCACCAGATCGTCCATGGGGATCTCCACTTTCTCCTGTCCCTTGCGGGTGACGGTACAGGTGGTGGTGATCATGGCCAACAGCTTTTCTGCCGCATTGCCGCTCCGGGACTCCTGGACAAAGCGCAGGGTACCGGAGAGGATGACCATGGTCAGGATAATCACCACCGTCAGGCAGTCAAAATCCTCCGGCACGCTTCCAAACAAAGACAGATAGGGAAATACCATGTCCGTCATGGTGGATACCAGGGCCAGGCAGAACAAAATCGCTGTAAAGGGATTGATAAAGGCGCCGGCCAGCCGCTTGGCCAGGGATTTCTTTTTCTCCCGGGTCACTTTGTTGCTGCCGTATTGATTGCGGTGTTCCAACACGGTCTCCGCGTCCAGACCACGCAGAGCGGCGTGCATCTGACGCAAAACATTCTGTGCGGAGTTGGTGGCCGCATCCTGGATGCGGCGGTTCTGCTCGTCACGGGCCACTGCCTTCTCAACGTTCTGGCGAGGGGCAATGCGCTTTTCTTTCTTGTTCATCGGTCTTACCTCCTTGCTTTTTCATAGAGGCAAGCAGTGCGGTATGAGAGGCATAAAACTCCCGCCTCCTATGTGCTGCACTGCGCCTTCTGGGACTGCCGTCAGAGTCCATGCCGCTCACCTCACTTTCCACGTCATTCTCTCGGAAGGGATACACTCCAAAGCGTTTTCCCTGCCGACCATAAACAGGATACAAAAATCGCAAGGAAAATCACATGGCCAAAGCCTTGTGATTTCCTTGCGATTTCGTCAGGATACAGGGTCAGAATTTGTCATTGAATTTGTAGCCGATACCCCAGATGGTCAGAATGTATTCCGGCGCATCGGGATTGGGTTCGATCTTCTTGCGGAGTTTTCGGATGAAGGCCATGATATTGCTGTCATCCAGCAGGTAATCCCGCTCCCACACCGCCTGATAGATCTGCTCTTTGGTAAATACCTCCCCGCGGTTACGGGCCAGAAAATAGAGAATATCAAACTCCTTTGGAGTCAGCGCGATCTCCTGTCCGTCCCGGATCACTCTGCGCAGCCTCAGGTCGATGGACAGCGCACCGCAGCTTATACTGTCGCCGGAGGGCATCATCGTATCCGTCTCTCCCAGCTCCAGCATAAGGGAGTCTGCGCTGCCTGTCATCAGCTCTTCCAATCCCTCTGTCAGGTCCTTTGCTGCCGGAGTATCCGGCGCGGAGGTACGCAGCTTCTCATAGAGCCACCCCGCCAGGGAGGAATCCAGGGCAATAAAACCGATTTTCTTTTTCATACCAGACTCCTCCCTTCTCAGCGCAGGCCGTGATATTTTTTTCGATACCAGCTCTTGGCCCATGTGACCACCAGCAGGTAGAGCAAAACGATAACAACCAGGAATCCGAAATAGGACAGCGGCAACGCAGTCAGGCCGATAAGCTTTCCCACCGGAGTAAAGGTCAGAACGGTAAAGAGCAGGATCCCCAGCAGCGTGACCACCATCACCGGACGGGAGGGCTTGCTCTGAAGCAGCGGCACTCTCTGGGTGCGGAGCAGGTGCAGAATCAGCACCTGAGTCCACATGGACTCCAGAAACCACCCGGTCTGAAACAGGGTAATAAAGCGCAGCTGCTCCCCGCTGCCGGCCAGGGCTTCAAAGCTCCCGCCGCACACAGAGGGACACAGGACAAAAAACAAATACCCAAAGGTGGCGATATCAAATACCGAGCTGATGGGGCCGAAGAAGCGCATGAAACGGCCCAGTGTCCGCCCAGACCACTCCAGCGGCTGGGCACAGATCTCCTCGTCCACATGGTCCCACGGAAGGACCAGGCACAGCATGTCATAAAGCAGATTCAGTAAAAGCAGCTGCACCGAAGTCATGGGGAAAAAGGGCAAACATACGCTGGCAATCACGATGGAAAGGATATTGCCGAAATTGGACGAGGCCGTGATGTTGATGTATTTGGACACATTGGCAAAGGCTTTCCGGCCCTCCTGAATTCCCTCCTCCAGCACATTGAGGTCTTTTTTCATCAGGATAACGTCGGCTCCCTCCTTGACTGCCTCCGCCGCGGTGTCTACGGAGATACCCACATCCGACTCCACCATCGCGGGCAGGTCGTTCATGCCGTCCCCCAGAAATCCTACTGTATGCCCATTGGCCTGCAGCGTCTGAAGGACCCGCACCTTCTGCTTGGGCGACAGCTCTGCAAATACGGTGGTATGCTCGATCTTGACGGGCAGTTCGTCCTCGGTGAGCCGCTCCAGTTCCTCGCCTGTCAGAGTGTGCACCGTATCGATGCCCAGCCTGCGGCAGATGGACACAGCTACGCTTCTCTGGTCTCCGGTAAGTACCCGGACGCCCACATGAAGTCCCTGCAGTTTGCCGATGGCAGCGGCGGCAGTCTGCTTGGGCGCATCGAAAAAGGCCAGATAGCCCAAAAGGACAAAGTCCCTCTCGTCTTCTCCTTCTAACTGCGCTGCGTCCAGCGGTTTATAGGCTACGGCCAGCACCTTCATGCCATCCTCCAGCATCTCGTCCACGATGGCGTGAACGCTGGCAAGTCCGTTGGCCTGCATGGCCTGCCGCTCTCCCCTATATTCCACAAAGCTGCACCGGCGGCACACCTCGTCCACACTGCCCTTGACGACAAGCAGATTCTTCTCTTCTCCCTTCACCAGAACACTGGCAAACTTCCGCTCGTAATCAAAGGGCAGCTCATCCAGCTTTGGATGCTCCTCCGCCCACCACTGAAAATACCCGCTGCGCCCCGGCATCTCCCGGCACTTTAAAATTGCGGAATCCAGATGGTTTCTCACCCCGGTGTGGTAAAGGCTGTTGAGATAGGCAAAGTCCAGCACCTTCTCGCTCTCGTTGCCCAGGATATCCATGTAATATTCCAGTAGAATCTCGTCTCCGGTCAGAGTGCCGGTCTTGTCCACGCACAGGATGTCCATGCTGCCAAAGCCCTGCATGGCATTGATGTTTTTGACCACAGTTTGCTTTTTCCCCATAGCAGCGCTGCCCTTGGCCAGACACGCGTTGATGACCATGGGGAGCATCTCCGGGGTAAGTCCTACCGCGACAGACAGGGCAAACAAGAAGGCGGAAAACCAGTTGCCCTTTGTAAGCCCGCAGGCGGCAAACACAATGGGGGTCAAAATGACCATAAAGCGGATGAGCACCCAGGCGATGGAGTTGGCCCCCTGGTCAAAGCCGTTTTTCAAGTGGGCCTCGGCATCCGAGAAGCCGCCGTAGACAGTGTCCTTTCCCACCGCCAGCACGATGCCCTCCCCCGTACCTCCAATGACGGAGGAGCCCATAAAGACAATATTCTCATACTCGCCATAGGAGCGCGCCTGTCCCTCGGGAAGGACTTGGGCCTGTTTCTCCCATATGGCGCTCTCGCCGGTGATCACCGATTGAGAGACGAACAGATCCTTGGCCGCCGTCAGGCGAATATCCGCCGGAACACGGTCCCCGGCAAGCAGGCGGACCGTATCGCCCACCACCAGCTCGGTGGAGGACAGTCCCACCCACTGGCCGTACCGGTACGCCAACACCTCCGACGCGATCATCTCGGTCAAACGGTCTGCCACACGCTTGGCCCGCATCTCCTGAATAAACCGCACGCCGCCGCTGATGAGCAGCATGGATAAAATGATGATGACGGTGGTCATATCCCGGCTGAAATTGGAGGCCAGAAGAACGTCGGTCACAAAAGAAATGCTGGCCAGCACAAACAGGATCACTGCAAACGGATTGATAAACGCTCGGCGCAAGCGGTAGAGCACCGTGTCCGACGCCCGGCCTGACAACACATTGCTGCCATACCGCTGCCGACTCTCCTCCGCCTGCTCCTCATCATAGCCCTGCTCCGGAATATGAAAATCCCGGTACAGCGCGTCAGTATCCATATATGCGTACTCCAGAACACGCCGATGAATGGTGCGCTCCCCTTTCACATCTCTCACCTCCACGGGTTTTCCCTATCATACCATAGAAGCCGCTCTTTGGCTCGCCTGGAAATCTTGCTTTTTCCTTGCTTCCCTACCCCACAGCGCAAAAAAGTCCCCTGTATCCGCATGGACACAGGGGACAAATGGGCGCAGCACGGCTCACGCCAAAATCTCCACCCGGCTTCCGCCGGACTTATCTTTGGTAACTACGATCTGCTTTTCGATCTTTTCTTTCAGTTCCGCCACATGGGAGATGATCCCCACCAGACGGTTTCCCTCGGTCAGTCCGGAGAGCGCCCGGATGGCCTGCTGCAGCGACTCCTCATCCAGAGAACCAAAGCCCTCATCCACAAACATGGTATCCAGCCGGATTCCTCCGGCGGCGGACTGAATCTCGTCCGAGAGCCCCAGCGCCAGAGACAGCGAGGCCTTAAAGGACTCTCCGCCCGACAGGGATTTGACACTGCGCTGGGACCCGTTGTAATGGTCGATCACGTCCAGCTCCAGGCCGCTCTGGCTGCGGTTATTCTCCGCCTCCCGGCGGCGCTTCAGCTCATACTGTCCCCCCGACATGACCAGCAGGCGGACATTGGCCCGCTGCAAAATACGGTCAAAGAAGGTCATCTGGATATAGGTCTCCAGGGCGACCTTCTCCTTGCCGGCGAGATTGCCGTTGACCGTGTTGGACAAGGCCCGCATCCAGGTATACCGCTTTTCCAGCTTCTCCAGGTCCGCCGCCTTTTCCTGCATATTTTCCAGAGCTGTCTTGTTGGTCACGAGACGGGCATGGATGGTCTTTTGGGCCTGGGCAGCTTCGCTGCGCTGCCGGGTCAGCTCTTCGCTTCGCTGCTGCTGGACCTGGATATCCACCTTCTGGCCGCTCTCCAGCATTTGTTTCAGCTCCTGGATGGCAGCGTCCGCCCTGGTCAGTTCTGCCTGACGGCTGTTTGCAGTCTCCTCGGCCGCTTTCCGCGCTGCGGCCAAACTCTGGATCTCCTCTCCCAGTGCGGCAATACGTCCTCTGGCCGCCTGCAGATCCGGATGATGAAGCTGGGTGCGCAGAGCCTCAATCTGCTCCGTCATCTCCTCGTTCCGGCTTTCAGCACCCGCCAATTCCTCCCGCAGAGCAGCAGCAGACTGCTCCAGCTCTCTTAAGGCCTGCTCCTCCTGGGGAATTCTCTGGTCCAGTTCCTGCTTTTGCTGTAATTTTTTCCGGAGTATCTGGGCCCGCTCCTCCATTTGTGTCAGCGTCGTTTTCTCCTGCTCCAGATCCTCCGCGATCACAGCGGGGGCTTTCTCCAGTGCGCAGCCTCCCAGGTGGACGGTCAGCTCCCGTCCAAGGGTGTTCTCCATCTGCTCCCTCTGGCCGTCTAAGGCACTCCGGGCCACCTCCGCCTGGGTAAGGTCCTGCTGCAGCTGCTCCTGCTGCTTTTCCAGGTCAGCCAAAGCCAGCTCCTGCCGCTGGATCTCCTGTCCGAGCTCCTCCCGGCGGGCAAGCTGCGCCTCCAACTCCATCAGCGCCTGATGCAGTTGAGACAGCTCTCTCCCAGCCTCCTCCCGGCCAGCGTCGATCTGCTGCCCGGCACGTTCCAGGTTAGGGTCCGGAATATACACCGACATCTGTGTCAGAAGCTGGCGCTGCCGCTCCTCCAGGGCGGCCCGCTCCGCCCCCGCAGCCAGGCTCTTTGTCTGGGCCTGCTGCCGGGCCGCCTCCAGTTTTCCTTTCACCTGTTCCAGTTCTGCCTCCGTGGGAGCGCCGCCGGACAGTTGGGCTGGAGCCGGATGATGAAGGGAACCGCACACGGGGCAGGGACTACCATCCTCCAGGGACTGCGCCAGCACCCCCGCCTGCTCGTCCAGGAACGCCCGGTTCTTTCGGCGGTAGTCCTCCTCCAGCTGCTCCGCCTGCTCTCTGGCCTGCTGATACGCCGTCTGAGCCCTCTGGAGCGCCTGCTGCACCTTACCGCAGTCATCCAGCGTGGCCGCCAGTTCATCCAGAGCCTTCGCTTTCTCCTTTGCCCGCTCCTGGCTGCGCAGAAGCTTTTGCTTCTCCTCCGGCAAACCCTGAGCCGCTTGCCAGGTCTCCCGGCTGGTCTGCAGCGTGTTTTTTGCCTGGAGAACTCGGGCAGCCAGATCCTTTTGCCGCTGGGAGAGGGCCTCCCGCCGGGTCTGGCTCTCGGTCAACTGTCCCAAGCAGGCTTGCCAGGCTCTTACCTGAACCTGCAGAAATTCCAGGGCAGCCTTGCGGTTTTCTGTCTGTTCCTTCTCCCGCAGCAGGCGCTCCTGCTCTGCCTCCGCTCCGGTCAGTCCGGCAAGTTCCTGCTTCCAGCGTTCCAGATTCTGGACTTTGGCCTGCT
>NZ_JBKVXZ010000067.1:0-18835 GCF_046973065.1 Flintibacter sp.
CCTATACCTGCCCCGCCGGCCATAGCTTCGATCTGGCCGCGGCAGGCTATACCCATCTCCTGCCTGCCAACCGCAAGCACTCCAAAAACCCCGGCGACGACAAGGCCATGGTGACCGCCCGCTCCGCCTTTCTGGACAAGGGTTATTATGCCCCTCTGGCCAATGCGCTGTGCGACTTAGCCGCCCGGGATTGCGTCCCCCACCCCGCCCTGCTGGACTGCGGCTGCGGCGAAGGGTACTACACCGCCACTCTGGCCGCTCGTCTTGCTCAGGAGGGCCGCTCCGGTCCCATCGCCGGAGTAGACATCTCCAAATTTGCCCTGCGCCGGGCCGCCAAACGGGTCAAAGAGGGCGAATTTGCCGTGGCTTCGGTGTACCACCTGCCGGTGGCCGACGAGAGCGTGGACCTGCTCTTTAACGTCTTCTCCCCCCTGTGTCCCCAGGAGTTTGCCCGGGTGCTGCGTCCGGGAGGATACTTCTACTACGTGGTTCCCTCCGCCCTCCACCTGTGGGAGATGAAGTCGGTCCTCTATGACAAGCCCTACGAAAACGCCGTCAAACGGGAGGACTACCCCGGCTTTCAGTGGCTGGAGGCGGTACCCCTGCGGTATACCGTCCATCTGGACTGCGCCCAGGACATTATGGCCCTGTTCGGCATGACCCCCTATGCCTGGAAGACCCCCAAGGCCGGGGTGGAGCGGCTGTCCGCATTGGATGAGCTGGACACCCAGATTGGCTTTGACATCCACGTCTACCGCAAACTTTAGACTTTCTTTAATCTTTCTTTCTGGGGATTCAACCTTTGTGGGTTATACTACCCCTGTCAATGGGAGGAAGGAACCTCTCCCCCTCCTTATCAAGCCTTTATCCCAACCCGAAAGAAAGGGGAAAGCATATGTCAGAAGCGATTTTACAAACTCAAGAGCTGACCCGGCGCTACGGCCACACCTTGGCCCTGGACCGGGCCAGCATCACGGTAGAGAAGGGCCAGATCTTTGGCCTGGTAGGCCGAAACGGCGCGGGCAAAACTACCCTCATCCGCCTGATCTCCGGCCAGAGTATTCCCACCTCCGGCCAGATCTCCCTGTTTGGGCAGACCTCCGATTCCGGACTGAACCGCGCCCGCAGCCGCACCGGCGCCATGGTGGAGATTCCCTCCTTCTACCCATACCTCACCGCCCGGCAGAATCTGGAGTACTACCGCATCCAGCGGGGCATCCCGGGCAAAAACTGCGTGGATGAGGCCCTGGAGCTGGTGAACCTCACCGACACAGGGAAAAAGAAGTTTAAGACCTTCTCCCTGGGCATGAAGCAGCGCCTTGGCTTGGCCCTGGCGCTTATGAACCAGCCGGAATTTCTCCTGCTGGATGAGCCCATCAACGGTCTGGATCCGGAGGGTATCGTGGAGTTTCGGGAACTGCTGCTGCGCCTGAACCGGGAGCGGCAGACCACCATTCTTATCTCCAGCCACATTCTCTCCGAGCTGTCCGCTCTGGCCACCCACTTTGGCTTCATCGAAAAGGGCAAGGTGCTGGAGACCATCTCCGGGGCCAACCTGCGGGAAAAGTGCCGGGAGTGCCTGGAGCTCACCGTGGACGATGCGCCCCGGGCTGCCCGGGTTCTGGAGCAGCAGCTGGGCACCCGGGATTACGAGGTGCTCCCCGGCAACCAGCTGAGGGTGTACGCCTTCCTGGACGCCCCCCAGACCGTCAACCGCACCCTTCTGGAGCAGGGCGTGGGTCTCATCTCCACCCAGCAGAAGGACAGCAACCTGGAGGACTACTTCCTCAATCTGATTGGAGGTCGTCACCATGGTTAATTCGATCCAAGCTGAGATCTATAAGCTGACCCGGCGGCCTTATTTCTATGTCTTCAACCTGCTGTGCGCTCTCTTCGCTCTGCTGGTGGTCGGCTGTCTGGCCTACGTCAAGTATACCGCACCATCCAACCAGGACGCGATCAACTTTCCCTTTTCCCTGAACATCCTGCTCATGGGCATGCCCGTCGGCCTGTACCTGGTGGCAGTGGGCGGCGACGCGGTATTCTCTGAGCAGTACAAGTTCAACACGTTGAAAAATGAGGTATCCTATGGTCTGACCCGGGTCCAGGTCTACCTGTCCCGGCTGGTGGTAACCCTGCTGCTCATGATTGTGGTCTTTGTGGTGACCATCGGGGTATATCTGCTGGCCTCTCTGGTGCTGCTGGGCATCCCCTCCAATGAGATATCTATGATGTCCTTGGGCATGACCACCGCCCAGTCGGTGCAGATGATGATGCAGATGCTGGGATACTATATTCTGGCCTCTTTCCCCCTTTGGCTGGGCGCCCTGTCCCTGGCAATCGCCTGTTATTTTCTCATTCGTGGCTCCAACATGGCGGGCATCGCCTTTTTGGCACTCATGGTTGGTGTGCCTGCTGTACTGAACAATCTGGGCAAGTATGTCAATCCCGCATTCCACTCCCTCTATCACCTCACTCTGGACTATATGGGCGGTCAGGTGATTTCTGCCCAAAACATGGACTGGGCTCTGATGAGCCGGTGCTGGCTGGTGGGTCTGGCCTGGGCGGCCCTTTCTACCGCAGTCGGCCTGTTCTTCTTCTCCCGCCGGGAGATCAACTAAGAAAGGAAGGGTTCCGATGAAAAAAATGCTCTTTACCGCCTTCCTCCTTCTTGGGGCTGCCCTGTGCCTGATTGCGTGGAAGAAGGGCCGCTGAGATGGAAAACCTCATCCGTGCCGAGTTTTACCGGATACGCTGCCGTCCCTGGGGCGTGATCGTTATGGCGGCCACCCTTCTCTTTGGTGTCGTGGTCATACTCTTTGCCGAGGCGATCCGCCCCCCGGAATGGGGCAACTGCACCTCGATGTTTGAGTCCCTCAGCTCCCTGCCCATTTTCGGCATGTTCTACGGGGCATGGTGTGCCGAGATCGCCAGTTCTCGGGTAAATAAGCTGGACATACTGAAAAACGAGGCGGTCTTCGGCATCCCCCGCTGGCAGATGTTTCTCTCCCGGCTCATCACAGCCGCACTTATTGGCTGTGTCATGGCCCTGATACTGGTGGTCTCGTCGGTACTTTTCGCTTTTCTCTTCCTCCCCGGGAAAGAGGCTCTGCCCCAGCTGGCGGCCAACCTGCTGGTGGAATTTCTCGTTGCCCTGCCCCTTTGGGTGGCCTGCGCCTCTCTGTACCTGTGCCTGAAGCTATTGTTTGCCTCCGACCTGGTGGCCGTGTTTGTCCTGTTCCTCTATCAGTTCCTTCTCTGGCCCATCCTGGGAGCCTGGTCCCTCCTGGACCCCAAGGCCTGGGTGATGAAGCTGCTGTGTACCTTGCACCTGATGACCCCCTTCTGGGGCAAGGGCGTGGACATCACTGAGACTAATCTGGGTCTCTCGGTGTCTGTGAAGAATGGGTTTATCATGCCCTCTCCTCTCTACTGCTGGGCGCTGGGACTGGGCTGGATCGTGTTTACTACGGTGGTATCGGTATGGGCTCTGCGGCGGCGGGAGCTGCGGTAACTTTACTTTTCATTCGGGAGGTATTTCCCATGGGGATCGCCCTTCTTCTCTCTCTCATAGCCCTTGCGGCGGTACTGCTTTTGCGGTACCGCCGCGGTCGCGCGCTCAGCCAGGCTGCGAGCCAACTAAAAGAAGCCCGGAACCAGCCCGGCAAACGACTGCGTCTGGCCGCGCCCGACCGGCCGGTGGAGGAGCTTTTGGCCCAGATCAACGGCCTGCTGGAGGACCGGGAGACCGAGACCCGCCAATTGCGGGAGCGGGAGGAGAGTCTGCGGCGGCAGATCGCCAATGTTTCCCACGACCTGCGCACCCCTCTCACCTCCATTTTGGGCTATCTCCAGCTGCTGGAAGGCGATCTGAAGCCGGAAGAGCGGTCCCGATACCTCCAGGTAGTGGAGGAGCGCGCCCGGGTACTCCAGGAGCTCATCACCGCCTTTTACGACCTGTCCCGCATTGAGGGCGGCGAGTACCCCCTGGAGATCCAGCCCGTGGACCTGCGCCGCCGCCTGGAGCCTTTGCTGGCCAGCTTTTATGAGGACTTCCAGCAGGCGGGATTTCAGGTGGAGGTGGAGCTGGAGGAAGGTCTGCCTCCGGTGCTGGCTGACCCCGGCGGAGTCACGCGGGTACTCACCAATTTGCTGAGCAACGCCCTCAAGCACGGCAGCACCGCGCTGACTATCCGTCTTTTCCGGGAAGGAGATTTCCTTGTCACCTCCTTCTCCAACGATGCGCCCCACCTCACCCAAGAGGACCTGCCCCGGGTATTTGAGCGCTTTTACACCGGTGACCAGATGCGCACCGGACAAAACACCGGTCTGGGCCTGGCCATCGTCAAGGCTCTGGCCCAGCGCATGGGCCACACCGCTTTTGCCCAGCTGGAAAATGGGGTATTCACCGTGGGAGTGCGCTGGCATATGTACCGTTAAAGCCAGTCCTCCACCACATCCCGCAGCCCCGCAGGGCCTACCCGGTTATCCACCAGCAGAGTCATCAGCTCATCGATGCGGGAGGCGCTGGTGGTAATGCCTGGGATGGTCTCATCCTCCCCCTGTTCCTCCCACACCCGCACCCCGTAGTTCTCACAGCAGAAGGTGTCTGTCTCCACGGTGTCTACTGTCAGGGCATAGTGAAAGGTACGGGGTTCTCCCATTTGGTCCCGGCACGTCCGGGACGCGATCTTCAGTTCCATCATCTTATGTTTCCCCTCTCAATTGCAAAAATGCGACCACATTATATAGGGGCCCCTGTGAGAAGGAAAAGCAAAAACCGTCGAACCGCTCCCCGCCCTTTTTCGGGGAAAAAGGGAAAGACGGTCCCCTTTTGATGGAAGCGGTCGAAGGAGTTTGCACAAGGTAGAATGTTTTCAATATGAAAATAATTTTCAGAAAGTGAAAGCCCGGAAAACGCCACAAATAGACGTTTTCCGGGCTTGTTGCACAAGATATGGTATTTTTATGTTGAACTGGAAATTTATTTCACTCGCAGGCGTTTGGCCAGCTCTCCGTCAGGGGTGACCCAGGCGGTCTCGTAGGTGGTATAAGTCACCATACCGGGACGTGCCCCGTTGGGCTTTTTCACATACTTGACAGGGGTATAGTCCACCGGTACCTTGCTGCTGTCCCGCGCCTGGGAGAACCAGGCCGCCAGACAGGCCGCCTCGTTGAGGCTCTGGAGATCAGGGGTTCCCCCTTCCGTCCAGAGGATCACATGGGAGCCGTGGATCTTCTGAGTGTGGAACCAGATGTCGCTCTTAAAAGCCTGCTTACAGGTGAGCAGGTCGTTCTGGGTGTTGTTCTTGCCCACCGAGATACGCAGGCCCGCTGTGGAGCGAAACTCCATGGGCTTGGAGGACACCCGCTTCTCCCGCCCTTTGGCCTTGCTGGCACGGCGGAGATATCCGGTGTCGGTGAGCTCCTGGCGGATCTCCCCCAAATCCTTCTCTCCCTCGGCCAGAGTGATGTTCTCCAGCACGCTGTTGAGATAGTCCAGCTCTCTGCGGCCCTTCTCCAGCTGCTGGGTCAGCATCTCCTGGGCGGTCTTGGCCTTGTTATACTCTTTATAGTACTTGGTGGCGTTCTGCTGTGGGGTGAGCAGAGGGTCCAGGCGGATGTCCACCTCTGCCCCCTCCGGGTCATAAAAGTCCGCAGTACGCAAACACCCCATTCCCCGGTGCATCTGGTGGAGGTTGGAGGTGAGGATATCCCCCAACTCCCGCAGCCGCTCCCGGTCCTGGGTGGCCTCCAGCTCCTGCTCCTGGTGAGCGATCTTCCGGGCGGTGCGGTCCCGGGCGGTGGTCACGGAGCGGATGAGATCCTGGCCCCGCTGCTTGATGCGCTCCAGGTGCTCCCGCTGCTCGTAGAAGCGGTCCAGCAGCTCCGAGAAAGAGGAAAAGTCCTCCAACGCCAGGCTGCCCTCGTACTGTCCGGGGGCAAAGAAGGTAAAGTCAAATGGCTTTCCCTCTTTTACCATCATCGTAGCTGTCACGTGATGTTCCTTTACGGATTCCAGCAGTTCTTCCAGGCTGTCCAGCAGCTTTTTCTGGCCCGACTTGCCCAGGGTGTTCAGGCGCACATCGGTGCTGCCGCCCGCCCGCCAGGCAAGCTCCCGGCACACCAGCGGAGACAGCCCCCCAAAGGTGTCCAGCAGCCACTTATCCGCCTGGGCCTCCTCCGGAGCCTGAGCCAGCAGCTCCTCCAGTGCCGCCCGGTCCTGGGCAGTGGGGTCCAGCTTATCCTGAGGCTGAGGCAGGCGGTAGAACATGCCGGGCAGCAGCGTGCGCTGGTTGGCACTTCCGGAACCAAGGTTGGAGTCCACTCGTCGGAGACAGTCTAAAATCTGGCCATCCCCGTCCAGCAGCAGCAAATTGGACCGGCGGCCGATGGCCTCCAGCACCAGCTTGCGCTCCACCCGGTCCCCCAGCTCGTTGAGGGCCTCCAAAGTGAAGGTGACCACACGCTCCAGGTGGGTCTGTTCCACTGACAGCACCCGGCCTCCCGCCAGGTGCTTGCGCAGAAGCATGCAAAACATGGGGGGCGTGTCCGGGTTCTCCCGGGACAGCCGGGTGAGCTGAGGCCTGGGATGGGTGGGGTTGGCAGAGAGAAGCAGACGCACGTTGCCCTGGGTGGGGCTGCGCAGAGCCAACACCACTTCGTCCCGGCCGGGCTGGTAAATTTTATCGATCTTGGCGCCGGCGGCGGCCTGGCTCAGCTCGTGGACCAGGCCGGACAGGCACAGGGCGTCTAACGGCATTCTTTCTCCTCCTCTTCCTCTTTCATGACGATCTCAAACAGCTCATTGAGCCGCTGGGTGCGGCCCTGGAGATACAGCCAGCCAAACAGGGCCTCCAAGCCGGTGGCCGCCTGGTACTGGGCACGGGAGGCCGCCTTGGGCACCGAGTGGGGGGCGGTATTCCGGCCCCGGCGGTACACATCGGCCTCCTCCTCGCTGAGCTGGGGCAGCAGCCGCTCCATGGCGGCGGCCTGAGCCGGAGCGGAGACATAGGTCACCGTGGCCCGGTGCAGGTCCTTGGGCTTGGCCTTGCCGTGCAGGGCGATCCAGGACCGCACCATTACCTCAAACACTCCGTCTCCCAGATGGGCCAGCCCCAGGCTGCTCATAGACAGCAGCTGTTCCCGGTCCACATTCAAATGAAAATAGTCCATCCAAATCGCCTCGCTCGTCTGACACTTAAAATCATTTGATGATATCACATTTTTCCAAGGGATTCAAGGTTCAAGTCCCCATTCCGCTCTTGACATACCTCCCACAAAATGGGAAAATAAAGAAAGCGCGTCTTAGCATGGAGCCCTTTCCATTCGGCGGCTCTGTGTTTCATAGAAAGAGGTACAGAGGAGCGAGCAGCATGTCAGACAGTCCCCTGTGGCGGCCGGGCCGCATCGGCCCCATGGAACTGAAAAACCGGGTGATCCGCTCAGCCACCAACGAGCACCTGTCCCAGCCCGACGGCCAACTGACCACCGCCTGGATGGATACTTTGGTGGAGTTGGCAGAGAACGAAGTGGGCCTGGTCATTACCGGCCATATGAGCGTGGACCGGCAGCAGCGCTCCGACCAGGGCCAGACAGTATTGGATGAACAGACCGATCTGGGGCTGCTCTACGAGACTGCCAGACGGGTCCATCAAGCGGGAGGGCGGATCGTGGCCCAGCTCAACCACGGCGGAAAAAAAGCGCCGGAAAACGTGAACGGCCATCCTCCCAAGCTGCCCGCCGACTTCTCTCTGGAAAAGCTGGACCAGATTGTAGGAAAGTACCGCTATGCCGCCATGCTGTGCCGCCGTGCGGGCTTTGACGGGGTACAGATCCATAACGCCTACGGCTACCTGCTGGCCAGCTTTCTCAATCACGTGGACAACCGGCGCACCGACGGCTACGGCGGCAGTGTGGAAAACCGCTTTCGGCTCACCGGGCGGATCATCCGCGAGGTGCGGCGGACCTGCGGGCCCGACTTCGCCATCCTTACCAAGGTGGGCGGGAACGGTTACGGCAGCCTGCACCGGCTGCTGGAGCTCTATCAGATCAGCGGCGCGGACGGAGTAGAAATCTGCACCTCCGACTTTGACCCCCGCATCTGGGCCAGCCGCTCCTTCTGTCTGGAAGAGCTGCTGCGCGCCTGGGATGGGATAGACCTGCCTATCAGTCTGGTGGGCGGCATTTTTTCCAAAAAGAGCGCCGAGCATATCCTGGATTCCGGCGTCCCCTTTGTCTCCTTCAGCCGGGCGCTGCTGTGTCAGCCTGATTTTGCCGCCCGGCTCAAACGGGGCGAGGCAGATGAGAGCCCATGTACCGCCTGCGGCCTGTGCTACCAGAGCTTTCGGCGGCAGTTTGTACGCTGCATCCAGCACACCGCACCCATCCCCCAGTTAAAAAAGGTGTTTGGAAGTTCTGAAAATGCATAAGTTTACCCCTGATCGGAAACAAAATTGGCCTCTTTCCCATCAGGGGAAACTTTTTTAAAAAATTTCAAAAAAACTATTGACGAATGCGAATTTTCTGGTATAATACGTTTTGTTGTCACGCAAGAGACCACGTGAGAGCGCCATGGAGAGATGGCTGAGCTGGTCGAAGGCGCACGATTGGAAATCGTGTAACGGCTAATACCCGTTCGAGGGTTCGAATCCCTCTCTCTCCGCCATAAGAAACCCGACTTGTGAAAGCAAGTCGGGTTTTCTTTTTTCGTTTTGGCTGCCTCTTCCCTTTTGCATTTGAATGCCCGGGTACGGCAAAGCCGCCCCGGGCAATTTTTTGTCCTAGGCCAAGGACATCCAACCGGATGTCCTTTTCTGTTTTCCAGGCTGCTCCGTCAGCCCATCCCTTCCAGGATACTCTCCCAGGTCTCCTCTGAACACGCCTGGGAGGCACGAATGGAATAGGAGTAGGTCCCGTCCTGCCAGACCGCCAGGGAGTACAAGCTCCCCTCCCCGCTCAGAGTTACGCAGTATCCATTCCTTGTCAGCACCAAGGTATCCGAATAGGACGAATAGCCCCCCGAGGGATCGGCATCTCCCGCCAGCTTGCGCAGTGTCACGCTTTGTGTCTCTCCCAGATAGGTCACTTCGGCCATGCCTCCAGGATAGGCCCGGTACTGTATCTCCGTTACCGCAAAGGGCAAGGTTTTCAACTCTTCCATCTCAAAGCCCACCAACTGAGAGAGCTCCTGGAGCGACGCGGCCTGTGTGACGCTCCAGATCCCGTTTTGCACCCCGGACGGGTCTTTTTCCGGCGGCTTGGTCGGAAGCTTTGGAAGGGCCACGGCCCCTGCCACCAGCAAGGCCAGGCAGGCGGCAATGGCAAGACGGCCCATAGGGACCGCCCTTTTGCTGCGTCCCTGGATATCGGCATCCCGGATGGCTTTCAGGATCCGCGTCTGCATCTCCGGGGTAACTTCAATACGATCCATCACGTCCTTATACGCCTCCCTCAAATGTCATACCCCTCCTTCAAAATCGATCTCAGCTTCTCCCGGCCTCGCATCAGGTGAGAGCGTACCGTGGACTCCTTCTGCTCCAGAATGGCAGCGATCTGTGCAGTGGAAAGGCCTTCATAATAAAACAGATGGATCACCTCCCGGTACTTGACCGGAAGATCCTTCACCGCCTCCCAGACAAAGAACAGATCCTCCCGCTGCTGCGCCGCCAGCGACTCCTTCAGCTCGTCTGTGCTCCGCACCCGGTTATAGGCAATCCGGTTTTTGCTCAAGTTTCCCGCCACCCGAAACAGCCACGCCTTTTCATGGGCCTCATTTTCCAGCACCGGCGCAGTCTTCAGATACTGGATCAGGGTTTCCTGCAAGATCTCTTCTGCATCGTCCATATTATGCAGATACGAATAGGCCAGGCGCAAAATGCTGCTGCCATACTGCGTCAAAAGCGTTTCTGCCCTCTGATTGATCTGCTCCCGGTCGGTTACAGACACCCTTCGCGCATTGGCCTGCACCGCTCGGAGGCTTTGCAGCCAACGGAGCGCCCGGGAAAGAAGTTCCGGCCATGGCCGCGGAACAGTCAGGCCAAACGGAGTCATATGGTATTGGGTATGGATCAGCACATCGGTTCCTCCCCCTTACACAGCGGGGCCGCACAGGTTTACTCCGTGCGGCCCCGGGAATTCGTTCTTTTATTGCACATCTGCCTGCTCCAGCACGGTAAAGTACTGGGTCAGCATGGTATCGGCCTCCTGCTGGGTAACTGTACCCTGCGGAACAAAGGCTTGCTCCTCTTTCTCTCCCATGACATCCTTCATAGTCACCCAGCAAATAGCCTCATAGGCATATTCGCTGATCTGGCTGGCGTCGGAATAGTTCAAAGGAAATGCCCAGGCCCCGGTAAAGCCCTGGTCGTTGTTCTGGGCATAGCGATAGAGAATGAGTGCCATCTGCTCCCGGGTGACCGGGTCCTCGGGACCAAACTTTTCTTCTCCGTAGCCGCCTGCGATTTTTTCGCTGGACGCCCAGCGAATGGCCTCCGCATACTCGGCCCCCTGCTCCACATCAGTGTACTGCATGGCAAAGTTGACCACGGGGCTGCCGGCCTTCTGGTGCAGCGCAGAGACGAGCTCCGCCCGGGTAAACAGATCTTCACCCGCAGTCACGGTCGGCTTCTCCGCCACAACCGATGCGTACGGAGCCGCAATCAAGGCCTCCTGTCCACAAATCCCTTCGGCTGCGAACGCAGGAACGGCCATGGAACCGGCCAGCGCCAGAGAGCAAAGTACCGTGAATGTTTTCTTATTCCACATAATACTGTCCTTCTTTCTCCACCCTGATGTTGGTCTTTTTTCTGTGACACTTTATATACAGCTGGCTCCCAGCATTTGTTGCAAAACAGAGAAAATTTTTTGGCATGGTTCCAAATTCATCTTATTGTAAGTATATCGCACTTCTTCCGCGCTGGAAAGGCATTTTGCTGCCAAATCTTTTTCCCTTATACAAAAAAGGAAGGAGCGGACAGTCAAACTGTCCGCTCCTTGCATTTAGCCAACAAGAAACGCTTATTTCTGCTGGCTCAGCCGCCAGAGCATCTGCACGATCTCTTCCCGGGTGGCAAAGGAACCGTACCGCTCCCCCTTGCCCTCTCCCCCGGCGACGATACCCGCTTTTTCCGCCCAGGTGCGGGCCTGCTGAGACCAACTGGCAGGCGCGGCATTTCCGGCCTGCTTCAAATACTCCGCCATCATGGCGTTAAACTGCTGCTGTGTCACGTTCTCTGCTTCCTCCTCCATCGCCGCTTTTACCGCGGCCCGGAAATCATCCATCGTCACCCCGTGCTTAGGCCACCAGTGGAGCACGTCGGCGTGGTTGCTGGCAATGCCAAGCTTGCTGCCCTCGGCGTGACAGATCACCACCCCTGGCTTCATGGGGTCCAGTCCAAACTGGCGGCACAAATCGGCGCACAGGGCCACGGCGTTTTGATAAATGGCCCGAAAGTAGGCCTCATTCTTCTCCACGTCGTAGCCGATCATGGTGCCGCCCTGGTAGGTGTGGCCCGCCGGCTCGCAGCACTCAAAGGAGATGTGGGTGTTGTTTGCGCTGCCCTTCTCCCCTTTCCCCGCGTGCCAGCCCCGCATGGTCCAGGGCAGGGTCTGGATCACCTTGTCCCGGCTCACCACGGCGTGGACGCAGGCGTCCTTGCCCGGCTGATTCCAGCTTTTGATAAACACCTGGGGATCAGGCTGGGCCACTCCGGTGGAGTGGACCATGATCCCCGTGGGGCGGATGGTTTTTCCCGCGCGGTAGCAGTCGCTGTTGGTAACCAGCTGTGTCTCCTTGCGATCGTCCATACAAATTCCTCCTCTCCGCCATTTTCATTCTATGTATCGCCCGGATAATCCGTTTCTGTTAGATTCTAAAAACCTTTTAAGTTGACAGAAGGGTGTTTTTTTCATAGAATAAGGGAACGGCTGTGTGTGCCGTATCACATATGAGAGAGAGGGAGGTTCTTCTATGGACCAACATCAGTCTGCCCCGCGGAGCAATCCCGTGGCGCTGGCGCCCATTCTGGTGTTCCTGGCATTGTACCTGGGCTCCGGCATTACCTTTGAGTACATTTTAAAAATCGAAAACGGCTTTTATCAGACCCCTGCCATCGTAATTTTCCTCATCGCCCTGGCGGTGGCCTGCTTCCAGAACCGGAAGCTGGACTTCAACGCCAAGCTGAAAGTTATGGCCACCGGCGTGGCTGATGAGAACATCTTGACCATGTGCTTGGTGTTCCTGGCCGCAGGCGCCTTCTCCGGCGCCATCTCCGCCGCCGGCGGCGCGGACAGCACCGTATACCTGTTCCTCACCTTCCTGCCCAGCCAGTTTGCTGTGGCCGGTCTGTTCCTGATTGCCTGCTTTGTGTCCATCTCCATGGGTACCTCGGTGGGCACCATCTCCGCCCTGGCTCCCTTCGCCGTGTCCATGAGCCAGGCCACCGGCTTTGATGTGGTGATCTGCATCGCCGCTGTGGCCTGCGGCGCCATGTTCGGCGACAACCTGTCCATGATCTCTGACACCACCATCGCCGCTGTGCGTACCCAGGGCTGTGAGATGAAGGACAAGTTCCGCATGAACTTCCTGATCGTTCTCCCCGCCGCCATCATCACTCTCATTTTGTTTGTGGTGATCACCTGGGGCGGCAGCGGCCAGGTGGAGCTGCAGCCTTACAGTCTGTGGAAGGTGCTGCCCTATCTGGTGGTGCTGGTGGGCGCTGTGGTAGGCGTGAACGTGTTTCTCATTCTGATGATCGGCACCGTGCTGAGCCTCATCGTGGGCGTGGCCACCGGAGCCTTTGCCTGGACCCAGGTGTTCTCCGTCATGGGCACCGGCGTCACCGCCATGTATGACATCACTGTCATCTCCATCATTGTGGCCTGCATCGGCGCTCTGGTAAAGGAGTACGGCGGTATCCAGTGGCTCATCGACTTCATTGGCCGCCGGGTCAAGACCGCCAAGGGCGCTCAGATCGGCATCGCCGGTCTGGTGGCCGCTGTGGACGTAGCCACCGCCAATAATACCGTGGCCATCGTCATGACTGGCTCCATCGCCAAGGACATCAGCGAGGAGTACAACATCGACCCCCGGCGCACTGCCTCCCTGCTGGACATCTTCGCCTCGGTGATGCAGGGCATCCTCCCCTACGGCGCTCAGCTGCTCTACGCCGCCGCAGGAGCCGGTGTGTCCGCCATGCAGATCGTGCCCTATATGTTCTACTGCTATCTGATGGCCGTCTCTGCCATTCTCTTTATCGTGTTTTTTGCTAAAAAGTCCGTAATCAGCAAATAATATTGTCCCATCCAACCCCAGGGGCCGATGACACCATCGGCCCCTGGAGAGTTTTTCAGGAGGTCGCCCTATGGAATTTACCCCCCTTATGGACCGCCAGCGGCAGTTTTTCCGCTCCGGTGTTACTCTGGACCTTTCCCGCCGTAAGCAGGCCCTCCGGGACCTGCTCCGAGAGATCGAGGCGCGGGAGGACGAACTGCTCGCCGCTCTCCAGACCGACCTGGGCAAGGCCCCCTTCGAGGGCTACATGACCGAAATCGGACTGGTGCGGGAGGAGATCCGCTACCACCTGAAGCACCTGGACCACTGGGCCCGGGACAAACGGGTACCCACTCCCCTGTCTCAGTTCCCCGCCCGCTCCATCCGCCATCCGGAGCCCTATGGAGTGGTACTCATCATGGCTCCCTGGAACTACCCCATCCAGCTCTCCCTGGAGCCCCTCATCGGAGCCATCTCGGCGGGCAACTGCGCGGTCTTGAAACCCTCTGCCTACGCCCCGGCCTGCTCCCACGCCCTGAAGGAACTCATCTCCGCCTGTCTGCCCGACAACTGGGTCACGGTGGTGGAGGGCGGTCGGGCGGAAAACCAGGCCCTGCTGGAACAGCCCTTTGACTATATCTTTTTTACCGGCAGCGTGGCGGTGGGCCGCCATGTCATGGAGATGGCCGCCCGGAACCTGACTCCGGTGACCCTGGAGCTGGGAGGCAAAAGCCCGGTGATCGTCACCGCCGACGCCGACCTGCCTCTGGCCGCCCGGCGCATCATCTTCGGCAAGCTCCTCAACGCCGGGCAGACCTGTGTGGCACCCGACTATCTGCTGGTGGACCGGAAGGTGCAGGAAAAGCTGACGGAGCTTTTGCAGCAGGAGATCACCCATTTTCTGGGGCAGACACCCCTGGATGCCCCCAACTACCCCAAGATCATCAACGAGAAGCACCTCCACCGTCTGGAGGGCTTGCTCACCGGCGGACGTGTGGTGTGCGGCGGCACAGTGAAAGATGGCCGCATCGCCCCCACCCTTATGGACAACCTGGAGAGCGACGCACCCGTGATGCAGGAAGAGATCTTTGGCCCCATTCTGCCCATTCTCCCCTTCGACACTCTGGAGGAGGCCATGGACTTTGTCTCCCGCCGACCCAAGCCTCTGGCCCTGTACCTGTTCAGCCGGGACAAGGGGGTGCAGAAGAAGGTGCTCACCCGGCTGTCCTTCGGCGGCGGCTGCCTCAACGACACCATCGTCCACCTCACCTCCCCCCACCTGCCCTTCGGCGGTGTGGGAGCCAGCGGCATGGGTGCCTACCACGGCAAAGCCAGCTTTGATACCTTCACCCACGTGAAAAGCATCCTGATTCGAGGGAGCCGCCCCGACCTTGATCTGCGCTATCACCCCTATTCCGACAAAAAGGAGCGGCTGCTGCGCCGCTTCCTCCGGTAATTTTAACAAAAAGCAAAATGGGGCAAAATTTTTTCCTTGGAAAGAAGGAATTTTGTCCCCTTTTGCGTATATTAGGAGATGTAAGTGATTTCGCTTGCCTGGGAAAGGAGGTCAATGCCTATGACGCCTCGGGAACAGCGCCTGGCGCAGGAACACACCCTGCTCTCCCCCCACGCCTGCCGTGCCGATCAGAGCCGGGGTCGGGAGCGTCCGGAAGAGGAGTGCCCTATCCGCACCTGCTTTCAGCGGGACATCGACCGCATTGTGTACAGCAAAGCGTTTCGCCGCCTCAAGCACAAGACCCAGGTCTTTCTCCAGCCGGAGGGGGATCACTACCGCACCCGGATGACCCACACTCTGGAGGTCAACCGCATTGCCCGCACCATTGCCCGGGCACTGGGCCTTAACGAGGACCTGACCGAGGCTATTGCGCTGGGTCACGATCTGGGCCACACCCCCTTTGGTCACGCGGGAGAGCGGCTGCTCAACTCCCTCATGCCCGGCGGTTTTGCCCACTACCAGCAGTCCCTGCGGGTGGTGGACCGGCTGGAAAAGGGAGGCGAGGGGCTCAACCTCACCTGGGAGGTGCGCAACGGCATCGTCTGCCACACCAAGGGCCAGCAGGCCGCCACCCTGGAGGGACAGGCGGTGCGTCTGGCCGATCAGATCGCCTACATCAACCACGACATTGAGGACGCCCTGCGGGGCAAGATCATCTACCCCATGGACATCCCCCTGTCAGTGTCCAATCTGCTGGGCTTTACCCACAGCAAGCGTATCTCCACCCTGGTGGAGGATGTGATCACCGCCAGCCAGGGGCAGGACGCCATCTGCCAGTCCCCCGCTATCGGCGAGGCCATGGCCACCCTGCGGGAGTTCATGTTTAAAAGTGTCTACACCAACCCGGTGGCCAAGGGCGAGGAGAGCAAGGCCCAGGATATGCTGCGGCGGCTGTTTGAGTACTACCGCAGTAACCCCGATGAACTGCCTGACGACTTCCAGGACATCCGGGTAAAGGAGGGCGTAGACCGGGCGGTGTGCGACTACATCGCCGGTATGACCGACCCCTTCGCCATTGAGCAGTTCAGCAAACTGTTTATCCCTATGTCCTGGACAGTCAAATAGCCCGACTGCGGGGTCCCCGCACAGCGGGGCGCGCGTGAGCGCGTACAAGCGTTTTCGCCAAGGGCGAAAACCTTGGCGACGGTGGAATTCACTTCCACCGGAGCTTTCAAATCTAAAAGGGTTCCCGCGGGGCTTGCCCCGTGGGAAAGGGCGTGGACCGGGCGGTGTGTGACTACATCGCCGGTATGACCGACCCCTTCGCCATTGAGCGCTTCTCGGAGCTGTTCATCCCCATGTCCTGGACAGTCAAATAGCCCATTTTCTGCACAGGAAAACCCCTTTACAGAAATTCTGGGATAAAGTTTCTCTTTTTCGGCAAAGAATACACTACATAGAAAGGAGGGGGATTTCCTTGGCCTGGCCGCCTCAATTTCTGGACGAGCTCATCGACCGCACCGATCTGGTGGATCTGGTGGGCGAGTCGGTGCGTTTGACCAAAAAAGGCAACAGCTACTGGGGCTGCTGCCCCTTTCACAGCGAGAAGACCCCCTCTTTCCACGTGGTGCCCGACCGGAAGATTTACAAATGCTTCGGCTGCGGCAAGGGAGGCGGCGCCATCAACTTTGTGATGGAGCTGGACAACCTCTCCTTCCGGGAGGCTGTGGAGGTACTGGCCAAGCGCTGCGGCATGCAGGTGCCCGACTCGGGTGCTTCTCCCGGCGCCAAGGAGCGGCGGGAAAAGCTGCTTACCATCAACAAGCAGGCCGCCCGTGCCTTCCACCGCTGGCTGTACGCCCCGGAAGGCGCTCAGGGTCTGGCGTATCTCCAAAAGCGCGGGCTATCCAAAGGGACCCTGACCCGGTTTGGCCTGGGCTTCGCCCCCAACCGCTGGGACGCCCTCATTCAGGAGCTGAGCAAAGAGGGATACGACAAGCGGGACCTGCTGGACGCCGGTCTGGCGGTGAGCAACAAGGACGGCCGGATCTACGACCGCTTCCGCAACCGGGTGATGTTCCCCATCATCGACACCGGCGGCAACGTCATTGGCTTCGGCGGCCGGGTGATGGACGACTCCACGCCCAAATACCTCAACTCCCCAGACACTCCGGTGTACAACAAAAGCCGCAACGTGTTTGCCCTGAACATCGCCAAAAAATCCAAGGCGGGACAGGTCATTCTCACCGAGGGGTATATGGACACCATCTCCCTGCATCAGGCGGGGTTTGACAGCGCGGTGGCCTCTCTGGGCACCGCCCTTACCCCCGACCACGCCCAGCTTCTCTCCCGCTACTTTCCCCAGGCCATCCTGGCTTATGACGGAGACGGAGCAGGCGTCGCCGCCGCCCAGCGCGCCATCCCCCTGCTGGAAAAGGCGGGGCTGAAGGTGCGGGTGCTGCGGATGCGGGGCGCCAAGGATCCGGACGAGTTCATCAAGGCCTACGGCCGGGACGCCTTTCAGCGTCTGCTGGACCAGAGTGAGAATCAGGTAGACTACCGCCTGGATCAGATCAAAAAGAAATACAACCTGGAGGACGACGCCCAGAAAGTAGCCTTTCTCCAGGAGGCCGCCCAGATGCTCTCTACCCTGCCCAGCGCGGTGGAGCGGGAGATCTACGGCGGCCACGCTGCCCAAACTGCGGGCGTCTCCCCAGAGACCATGGCGCTGGAGGTCAAGAAGGCCTTCCAGCAGCGGCTCCGGAAGGAGAAAAAGAAACAGGAGCGGCGGGATCTGGCTCCTGCCGTCAACCAGCAGCCACAGACCCGGGAGCTGCGCTACGAAAATATTCGCTCCGCTCTGGCAGAGGAGGGGGTCATCCGGCTTCTGTTGCTGGATCCCGGCCTGGCCGGGGAAATGGGCGGACTGACAGGAAAGGAATTTTCCTCTCCCCTGCTTGGCCGGGTGTTTGACCTGCTGATGGACCGCGCTGGGCAGCACCTGAACCTGAGCCTGCCCGCGCTGGCCGGGGACCTCACCGCCCCCGAGATGGACCACATGGCCCGGGTCGCCCAAAAGCCGGAATCGGTGGCCAACAGCCGCCGCTCCCTGTCGGACTACATAGCCGTCATCCGGGGCGAGGGCCTGAAACGCAGCGGCCAAAGCGAGGAAGCACTGCTGCTGGCCGCACAGAAAAAGAATTTGGAAAAGAAAGCATATATGGAGGAGAAACCATGAGTACCAAGAAGAAAGAAGCTACCGTCAACCAGGACCGCCCCATCATGATCCTGGAGAAGAGGGGGAGCAAAAAAGCCACCAGCGCTGAGATCCAGGCCAAGATGGAGGCCGGTAAAGTAGAAGTGATGAAGGTGGTAGAGGGCGTTCCCGGCGCGGAGAAGCTGGCGGAGCTGATCGAACGGGGCAAGAAGAAGGGCAACCTCTCCTCCACCGAGCTGATGGACGTGCTGGAGGACATGGATCTGGAGTCCGAACAGATGGACAAGATCTACGACGTCCTGGAGAACCTGGGTATCGATACCGTGGGCGAGGATTACATCCCCGAGCTGCCCGATGACGCCGAGCCCCCTCTGGAGGCTATGGAGGAGATCAGCGAGGAGGAGATGGTTGATCCCAACTCCATGGTGGACTCCTTCGGCACCGATGACCCGGTGCGTATGTACCTCAAGGAGATCGGTAAGGTAAACCTGCTCTCCTCTGACGAGGAGATCGAGCTGGCTCAGGCCATGGGCGCAGGCGCCGAGGCCAAGGAGCAGCTGGCCGAGCTGGAGGAGTCCGGCGAGGAGATTCCCGCCGAAGTCCTTGCCGAGCTGAACAAGGCCATCAAGCGGGGCGAGCGCGCCAAGCAGCGTCTGGCCGAGGCCAACCTGCGTCTGGTCGTGTCCATTGCCAAGCGTTACGTGGGCCGCGGCATGCAGTTCCTGGACCTCATCCAGGAGGGCAACCTGGGCCTCATCAAGGCGGTCGAGAAGTTTGACTACACCAAGGGCTACAAGTTCTCCACCTACGCAACCTGGTGGATCCGTCAGGCCATCACCCGTGCCATTGCCGACCAGGCCCGCACCATCCGTATCCCGGTGCACATGGT
>NZ_JBKVXZ010000068.1:0-18521 GCF_046973065.1 Flintibacter sp.
CTCCATACGCAGCTCTCCCGTTCCCACCAGTTCCAGCCTGGGCACCCCCGCCATCGCATCCGCGGGCAGGTCCAGCAGCTGAGCGGTCTTTTCCAACAGGCTTCCCTTTCTGCCCCCCATACCATCACCCTTTCCCGTTATTTCTATGCCCCGGGGGACAAAAACATGCGGCCGGCGGACGTATCTTGTCCGCCGGCCGCTGGCCGTTTCTTATGTAATTATACCGGTCCCTGCCGGAAGCGCTGGATCATCTCCCGGGTCAGCGATATATCCGAGCCTCCCACAGGCAGGTTTTCCCGGTCAAACCAGGTCCCCTCGCCCAGTTCATCCGCCTGGAGGGTCACCGTCTCATCATCGGTATCCAGGTCGCAGTAGAACCCGGCCAGCAGGCTGCTGGAAAAGCTCCAGGGCTGGCTTTTGTAGAAGCGGATGTTCTTCACCGGCAGCCCCACTTCTTCCATAACCTCCCGGCGCACCGTATCCTCCAGAGGTTCGCCGATCTCAGCAAAGCCGGCAATGAGGGCATAGTTGCGGTACGCCCCCGGGCGGGAGTACTTGGTGAGCAGCAGGCGGTCACCGTGAGTCACAGCCACGATAACAGCCGGAGAAATGGTGGGATAGACCAGATTCCCGCAGGCGGGGCAGCGCATGGCGCGCTCTACCTTATCGTGCTCCATATTCTGGCCGCACCGGCCGCAGAAGCGGTGGTTTCCGTACCACTGGTGCAGCTGGCTGGCGGTGATGCCTGCAAAGGCCAGCCACCCGGGCTGCATAGAGCGGAAGTGGGAATCCTTCACCGGCAGAGCGGCCTCCAGCACACTCTGGGGAACCTCCCGGCTCCAGTGAAAGGCAGTCTCATCGATACGGAAGAAGTAGGTGGTCTCCAGCGTCTCACCGCCGGTGAGGTCCGTAACCTCCTCCCAGGTGAAGGGCTCGCCGGTGGCGGCAGAGAGCAGAGTGCTGCCCTCATGATAGAAAAAGACCCGATCCCCAGCTTTGGGCTGGGTGGGATGATAGGCATTGTCGTAATGGTGGGGAGCGATGTCCTGGATCATATGGTTCCTTCTTTCTCTGTTTTGGCCCAATTATAGCAGTTTTTCACCCTGTTATTATGACCCAGCGGCATCAGCCTGTCAACCATTCTGAGATAAACTCTCCTGCGCGCGCAGGGTAACCGCCACCAGCTCCGGACCGTTCCACAGACGCGGGAAAGGGGTTCCGTTGCCCAGTCCCCGGCTGACCACCACCTGGGTCTGCCCGGCGGTATGGACCCCCGCCGTCACCTGCGGCCAAAGCCCCTGATCCGGAGCAAACACCGCTCCAAGCACTGGCAGGCGTACCTGTCCTCCGTGGGCGTGACCGGAGAACACCAGGTCTGCCCCGCAGGCCCCGTAGGTCTCCAGCAGGCTGGGCCGGTGGGAGAGCAGCACATGGTAAGCCCCGTCCACAAACTGCTCGCTGGCTGTCTGTCCCATGGCGCGGATGGCCTCCGTCCGGCTTCCCGAATAGGCGGTCACATCCTTGACCCCCACCAAATTCAAAGACGCACCATGGTACTCCAGCACCACGCCTTTGTCCTCCAGAATGGTGACTCCAGCCTCCTCCAGCCCCCGGCGCAGGATGGCATAGTCCGGATTATCCACCTCGTGGTTGCCCCGGACAAAGTAAGTAGGGGCAAAACGGACGGCCAGCGCCGCCGTAGCCAGAGCCTGGGAAAAGTCCCTGTCCTCCCGGTTCACCAGGTCGCCGGTCATCACGATCAAATGGGGCTGGAGCTGTTCCAGTGCCTGCTCCAGTTCCTGATCCAGCTTTGCACTGTGCAGGTCCGCGATCTGGACGATCCGGTACCCGTCCAATCCTTCCATCCCCTGGGGCAGCGCAACTTCATATTGGCTGACCCCAAGCGTGCTCTGCAGTGCCCAGATACAGGTTCCCAGAAAAGCTGCCCCAGCCAGGGCCGCTGCACCAAAGAGTCTTTTTTTGTGGCTTCGCTTCATTTTACCTCCTGCTCTGCCTGTACCAACAGGCCCAGTTTGTCATCCAGTGTGACCCGTACAGGTCCTTGCTCCATCTTCACCTGACAGCGGCCAAGACTGTGCTCATCCATATCCCGCAGTTCCACCATGACCCGCCCCGTCTCCGACACCTCAAACCCGTAGGATTCTCCCCGCTCCAGAGGGCTGCCATCCGCCATGGTCACGCCCTGACTCTCCTGGTCGGAGCTGACAGTAATAGAGCCAATGATGGCCGTACTGTCATTATACACCACCAGATCCGGCGTTTGCTCCCCCAGAGCGCGATTCGAACCGGCGCAACCGGCCACATTCAGGGCCAACAACAATCCTGACAACAGGACACAACTTTTTTTCATGTTGTCCTCCTTATTCAGCAGTCCACTTCCAGGACGTACAGCAGTCCTGTCTCCGCATCCAACATGGCAAAGGTACAGTTTTGCATCACCGGATTGTAGGCACAGACCTCGCCATACCGCTCTTTGTACCGGTCCCGGTAAAACCAGAACCCTTCTGTGTTCTGAGGAAGTTTCCCCAGTGTCTTTCCATAGTCCGTCCAGACCGACTGGAACTGCTCCATCCAGTCTTCCTCTACTGGAAGAGGTGTCCACTGCTTTGCAATAGACTCCACCGTGCTCTCCCCCGCCTGGGAATTGGGGATTCGTACAACCGCAGTCAGCACTCCGTCGCCGTGAAAACCTCCGTGGCTGTCCTCACAGACGATCTCGGTCCCTGTGGGGAAAGACAGGCCCAACCGACTCTCCAGATGTCCCTTAGTCCCCGAAGCGCTGGAAACAGCCCACAAAGCGACACATGCCACAATCACTGCCGCGGGTATCAAAAGAAAGAAGCGCTTTTTCATGTCTCCTCCTAGGCATCTGTTCTTTAGAATTTCATCTCAAAATAGTACCAGCACGGAGCCAACGGTTCCACATAGCAGCGGTTATCTCCTGGATTCTCTTCCCAGAGCCAACCTTCTCCATCGGGGACCGCTCCCTCCATAGACATTCCCTGAAATCCTACCAAACGATTGTCTGTCACATAATTTACACCCCAATACCGGGTAGACGAACCAAATCCCCACCCGCCATAGTCAAAGCAGACTACATCGTCAAACCGGCTCACATTCCGCCAGCCGGAAGGCGCCTCCGCCTCCTGCCCTGCCAGGACTAATTCTGCGGTTTGAGTCAACTCTTCCAGGTCGGCGTGGAATTGCCGTTCCACCTGGGATTTTTGATCCGCCTGCCAGGGTGCGCAAAGAAAAGTAACCCCTGTCAGTAAGACGCAAACTGCTCCAAGAAGTTTCCGGCGCCGATTCATAAGGTTTCTCCTTTGTTTCCGTTACCTCTGCCATGCGTTCTGTGCTTATTAGTCCAGGCACAGCCGTTTGTCCATTTCATATGTAACATAGACGGTTTCTCTTCCCTTGAGCAACGGTCCTACCCTGGGGTAATATGCAAAACGTGTTCCAAGGAACCCCTGGTCCTCTTCCACCAAGGCCCTTCCCTCCCAGACAATATCCCGCTCCGGCTGATAAGAAAGCACCGCGAAAAATATTCCCCACCAGCCGCCGATTAGCAGCTCTGCGACACATAGCAGACACATCATTTGAAAGAGCCATTGCTTTCTTTTGTACATACAGCCCGCAGCACATATGGGAATCGCCAGACAGGCCAGTATCATCACGACCAGAAAACACGTATTCACCCAGCTGCGCCAGGTCAGATCAAATTTTTCCAACACGTTGTTCCCACCCTGCCAGATCGCCACAGTTCCAACCAGCACTCCCATTGCGCTGATCCCAGCCCGTCGAAATACTCCTTGGGGGACTCTGAAACAGCAAATACATGACCCGATCCAGCCCAAAACAAGTACGCCCAACGTAATATCCAGCATGATCGTTTTAACTCCTACCTATCACACTTAGAATCAGTACACCAAGCTGCGTCATCTGTACTCCGGAATATCCCATGGGATTTCCGACCACCCCAGAGATTCTCCCAGCAGGAAGGGCCCATTGTAGCGGTAATAGGAGTAGGTGGCATCCCGAAAGGAATACTTCTGCATAACTACCTGCTGCCCCTGCCAGGTTCCCACCTCTTCCGTCCGGGTAATCAACACCAAATAGAAAAATCCCACCAAAAACACAGCAAACACAGACAGTGCACATCCGATTTTTACAAGGCAGCCAATCCATTTCGCGGGAAAGTGCTGTACGGCGTACCAGGCTACGGCAATCAACAGCACAATCGATACTGCTCCCCAGAAATATACCGGCACGGTGTACACCCAGTTTCGCAGCCGGACGCTTACGTTCGACTCTGCCCAAGCTGTCCCCAGAAGCAGGACCATTGACAGGCCCCAAAGGCCAAACAGCACGCCCAGCTTCCGCCGGCAGCTTGGCCGGAGAACCAGTAAACCGATCCCCACTCCCAGTGCAGGCAGCCACAGAAAGACGGAGCAAATACCCAAGAGGAACAAATAAAGGGGCAAATACATCAGAGCCACGGCTCACCCCTCCTCATCAGGGACATACTCCAAAATGTCTCCCGGCTGGCAGTCCAGCGCCTTGCAGATGGCCTCCAGAGTGGAAAAACGTACCGCCCGTGCCTTATTGTTTTTTAAAATAGACAAGTTGGCCATGGTAATATCTACTTTCTGGGCCAGTTCTCCCAGGGACATCTTCCGTTTGGCCATCATCACATCCAGATTCACTACAATCCCCACGGAACATCCCTCCTTAAATGGTCAGATCCTGGTCCTCTTTCAGCTCCGCCGCCTGACCAAATAGGGCGGACATGACCAGAAACAGCAAACCGGCCATAAAGAAAATAGGAATCGCCACCGCATTATAGGTAATCAAAGGCGCTACGTTCCGAAGTGCTACGATTTCCGCCACAACACGCACCACAGCCGCACCGGAAATCACCCAGCAGCAAACGGCCGCCTGTTTCATGGCTCTCGCGTTTTCCCGCACAAAGGGACTTGTTTTTAGGATGGTATTCAAAATGTGGTTTGCCCGGTTTAAGATCATCGCTGTGCAGCCGCCGCACAGGAGCAAAAACGCGGAATATGCTACGTGGACCCAGTCTTTCCAGATCTCTGCCCAAGCAACGAATGCCAATCCCAGCATAGGCACATAGACGTCATCCTCGCCAAAGGGGCGGATCTGCAGCAGGTGCAAGATCCGGTCCGCTAACTGCTGAAACAGCCCCAGTGGAGACAGCAAAACGACACAGGGAACGAAGAATAAGGCGATAAGATTACAGATAAAAACCGCCAGCACAAGCCCTTTCAGCAAGCGAGCCAATTTTTCCACATTACTCTTACCCATAGAAAGCCCTTCTTGTCTTTGAGGCTATTCTAGCGTCCTCTGTTTTGAATGTCAATATTTATTTATTGTTTTTCAATAAATTTTTGTTGATAAAGAATTTACTCATCTAACGCACATATATACTCCCGCAGAGCCTTGCGACGCCGCCGCCAGTCCGGCATCCGGATATCCATGGCGGCGTAAAAGCCCGGGCCGTGGTCGTGGTGAAGAAAGTGGACCAGTTCATGGAGGGCTACATAGTCTCGCAGTTCCTGGGGACAGCGGGCCAGAGCGCTATTTAACGTAATGTATCCCTGGCGGTAGTGGCAATTTCCCCACTGGCTTTTCATCTTCCGTACCCGAACCTGAGGCAGCGGCACTCCCGCATCCGATACCAATGGATAGACCCGAAGCACCGCCTCTCCCAGCAGCCGCTTACATTTCTCCCGATCTACCGGCGGCGGCAGCGGCTGAGATTGGGGCGCAGGTTGATTGCGCAAAATCCAGCCGCTTTTCTCACGAATAAACTGGTCTGCCTGCTCCTCGGGGCAGCGAAGAGGTACAGACAAAATCGCTTGTCCTTGACGGTTAAGCCGCAGATTCAGATTTTTGACCCGCTTTTTCACCAGCAGGTAAGTCAGCGCTCCCTGAGGAGTATCCACTACCCGGTACTGTTCCATGTTGCCGCCTCATTTTCCAAAAGTTTTGGGTATTGTATCAGGATTTATTCTAAAATACAAGTGACCCTCTGGTCCACACCTGAATTCAATTTTGAAATACCTTAGATTTTTTAGGGTTTCTCTTGATTTCTTCCGCCCGTTCTGCTATTCTATGGTATAGTCTGATTTATGACAGACTGATCTCTATATGCAGCGGTATCGAAGTGGTCATAACGGGGCTGACTCGAAATCGTGTAGGCCATATCTCCGCCTGACCCCGCAGCCCATTGATTTTACTGGGATTCCGGTTTATCTACGCTTTTGGAAAATTGAATATCTACGCTTTTTCTAACACTTTGCTTTATCTACGGGAGCAGGTGTTTGAAACATACGGAGGAGTACTCAAGTGGTGAAGAGGCGTGACTCGAAATCTCGTAGGTCGGGTGACCGGCGCGTGGGTTCGACCCCCACCTCCTCCGCCAGAGCTGGCAGTGTGAAATCACTGCCAGCTTTTTTATATTGGCTGCACCGCACAATCTTTGGCCCCGCGAATGAACATACCATTCATTGTATTTGCAGGAGCCTGCTGTGCGTTGTGATCCAAGTGTGCGTAGATGTCTGCTGTTGTGGAATAGGTACTATGTCCCAGCCATATTTGGATCTGCTTCATTGTGATATTTTCTCCGCTGTTAAGCAGAAGACTTGCGCAGGTATGCCGTAGATCGTGGAACCGGATTTTCCGCAAGCCGTATTTCTCAATGATCCAGCTGAAGTGTTCTGTCACATAATTCGGACGTAGAAGTCTGCCGCATTGATCTACACAGATGTATTCGAGATAATCTCTGCAGTAGGACTTTTTGAACAGTCTTCTGTACATCTCCTGCTTTTCTTTTTCTGCCAGGATCAGTTTTTCCACTGCGGGGATGAGGGGTAGTGTCCGAAAACTGGACTTGGTTTTCAGTACATCTTCTCCAACCGGGACGAATTTCCCATTCACCTCTGCCTCGATAACCTTGTGGCTGATGGAGATGGTCTTGCGCTCCAGATCGATGGCGCTCCATCTCAGCCCCAACACCTCGCTTCGGCGCAGACCGTAATAGGCGGCAATCTTCACGCACAGTTCAAGGGGATCGCCTTCCACCGCATCAAACAGCTCCAGCATTTCTTCCTCACTGTAGAAAGTGCCATGATAAACGTTTTTCTTCGGCCGGTCTACTTTGTCGGCGGGATTTTTGGCGATGGTATCCTTCCGGACTGCGCTTTGCAGAGCTTTTCGGATGATTGCGTGGTAATGTATCACGGTATTTGTCGTGCATCCGTCTGCCAGCACCTTTTGATAAAAATCTTCAATGTCTTGAGGTGTCAAATCCATCACCGCAATTCCGCGCGGTTCGAAGTAGGGGATAATGCGGGCCTTGAGCATATTGGCATAGCTCTGGTATGTTGCGGTGGCGATCGTAGAGCGCACACTATTCAGCCACTTGTTCATGTAGTCCGAGAACTCCAACCGTGCATCATGGGGAACAGTCTGCTCCAGAATGCGCTCCTGTTCCTCACGTTGCAACTGCTCCTCGTACTCTTTTTCAAACTGGCTTCGGATCTCATCAAACGCCCTTTTTGCCTTGCGCTCACTGGTTCCGGACACGGGCAATTTGGTTGATATCCATTTGACCTTCCGCTTTCCGTCTACCTTGAGGTATAAAAGCACATAGTAGTATCCATTTTTCTGCTGCAGGCATCCTGTTATCATGATAGTCCTCCTTTGTCATAACAAGTATAAATTTGCCTGCTGTTGACACCCCCAACATACCACAGATGGGTTCGAATAGCTATACTTTAAACGTAGAAAAAGCACTCGACTTTTCTACGTTATCCGATGAGGGAACAGGCAAATTTGTGGGCTTTAGGAGAGGTTGATGTGACACATTTCCTCACCCATCAGATACTCGATTACGCAGATTTTGGGAATCTTATAGGTTCTGCCGACACGTACACTCCGAATTTCCTGATCTGATAGTAATCTGTAGGCCAATTTCTTGCTGATGCCGCCGAGCATTTTTCGAAGGTCATCCACCTCCACGACATCCGGATAATTTTCAAACATCGACTGTTTCTTCATTTTCTGCCTCCTTGCATTGGGAGGCCACCTACTGGGGCCAGCAGGCGGCCCCGTATGTGTTGACTAATAGAAGAGTTGAAAAATACCGGCTATCCCAAAGGGACAGCCGGTACATATATAACCTCTTTCTGGGAAATGGGGAGGGGTTACAAGGGGTTACATCATTCTTACATCTACCCATCCTGAAAAATCCCGTGGAAGCAGTCGCTCCGGAGTTCAAGAACTTCGTCCAGAGGGATCGTTGTGCCGTCGGCAAGTTGCAGGATTCTCGCAATGTCATCGACTTTTTTCAGCTGACCCACGGTCGTGACATACTGGCCGCCTTCCTTCCTCGCATCCGGGCGGAACCAGACCACAGAGATCTCCGGTCGCTCTGCAATCCTGTCAGCCAGAATTTGTTGCTTGAGGTCCAGCATAGCCTTGGTGTCCTCGTCCAGTTCCATCCGCTGGTCTGTCAGACGGGCAGTCTCCTGGATGGCAGCGGCGTGGCCTGTGAGGGCGGCGAAGGGGCTAAAAATAGCAGCCCGATCCGACATAGGCATCCGGGGATGCTTTGTCGATGTGGGATGGGGCAAATTGATGATGTCATCGTATGGCCCGCTCATTCGTGATGTCCTCCTATGGTCTGATTCCGCTCACGGGCAGTGGCCCCCTCCTCCAGGTTCATCCCCTTGAGGATGGCGTTCTTGCCGAACTTCTTCTTGATCCCCAGCATGGCCTCCTGAATCTTCCGCTCCCGGGCATGGGCGGCCTCGTCCGCCTGCTCCTGCTGCTCCTTGGCGGCGTAGTCGGTGAACAGATCCAACTGCTCTGCCTCATCCTTGGGCACATCAACCTCGGGGAGCAGCTTGTTGGCACTGATGCTCAGTCGGCGGATCAGTAGATTCTCGTCCACGATCCGGTCGTAAAGGGCACTCACCGCCTTCAGCAGATCGCTGGCGGAAGAAGTGTAGGGGAAGTTCTCTGTCCCCACGGCGTGCTTGGGGATCTTCCGGCCATAGCGATCAGTGGTCACCGGGCCGCGGTAGCTCTGACGGCGGCTTGGGCCGTCCAGATTCTCCCGGTCGTAGCCCACGGTGAGTACCAGCTGGTTGGTCACCAGCCCTTTGTCCACCAAATCCAAGGCCAGGGCGTCCGCCATCTCCCGCACCACCAGCCTGGCTTTCTTGAAGTCGTAGGGACACTGCAGGACTTGCCCGGAGACGATACTTTTGTTCTCCGGCTTATAGGCTTTCACGTCCGCAATAGTGCAGGGCTCCCAGCCCCAGGCATGGTCGATCAAAATCTCCGCATTGACGCCGAACAGCCGGTACAACAGTTCCTCGCTGTGGTAATCTCCGGGTTTGCCGATGGAACACCGGGCGATGTCGCCCGTGGTATATAGTCCGTGAGCCTCCAGCTTATTGGCATAGCCCTTGCCTACCCGCCAGAAATCCGTCAGGGGGCGGTGGGTCCACAGAAGACGGCGGTAGGTCATCTCATTGAGTTTGGCAATCCGCACTCCATCTTGATCTGGATGGACGTGCTTGGCTACGATGTCCATGGCAACCTTGGCAAGATATAGATTGGTACCCATTCCCGCCGCAGCGGTGATGCCGGTAGTCTTCAGAATGTCCAGGATAATGGTGCGGGTCAGTTCCCGCGCCGTCATCTTATAGGTGTCCAGGTAGTTGGTGATGTCCATGAACACCTCGTCGATGGAGTAGGGGAAGATGTCCTCTGGGGCGATATATTTCAGATAGACGCTGTAGATTTTCGTACTCCAGTCGATGTAATGAGCCATCCGGGGCGGAGCCACGATATAGTCCAGAGCCAAGGCAGGGTTCCCCTGTACTTCAGGATCGTTCCAGGAGGCGCCGGTGAGCTGATAGCCTGGAGCGTCCCATTTCCGCTTGGCGTTTACCTCTGCCACCCGCTGTACCACCTCGAACAGCCGGGCCCGGCCAGAGATACCGTAGGCTTTCAGAGAGGGGGAGACGGCCAGGCAGATCGTCTTCTCCGTGCGCCGCTTGTCTGCCACCACCAAGTTGGTGGTCATGGGATCCAGCCCCCGCTCCACGCACTCCACCGAGGCGTAGAACGATTTCAGGTCACAGCAGATATAGGTCCGTTCTTTCATGCCCGCTCCCTCCTTCCATTTTAATTAGTATCTCACAATCGCTGTCCCATTATCGGGTCCAACCCAGCACGGCGTCCAGTTCCCCCGGGGCCGCGTCCGGAAAGTTCTTCCCTACCTGTTCATAAATCATGGTTTTGGATTCCGCCGGATCCACGGAATAGGCGGAAGAAATGTGGTCATAGCCCCACAGGGCCTCCGGGGTGGTGTAGATGGAGAGGGGCCAGCCGTAGGGTGCGCCCCGTTTATTGATTCGCTGCCGGAAGTCCCGAATCAAGAGGTAACCACCCATCTGCAGGTCGGTGACGGTACCCTCGAAGTTCTTTTCACCGCCCTTGCCGAAGCCGGCCCGCTGTTTCAGGGCAAAGGAGAACCACTCCTCTCGGATGGAAAAGCAGTCCATGATCCGCTTCTGGCGCATGGGGGCCAGCTCTTCGTCCCAGCGGCTGTCGAAGTCGTATCCATCCCGCCGCCAGTTGGCGAAGTGGGGGAACCAAGCTCTGGAGATGAAGCCGGCCTTTTTGCCGAAAAACTTTCCATAGGCCACTTTCCCGCTGCGGGCCATGAGGCACCGCCATTCCCACGGGTCCTGCTCCTCGTCGCCAGTCCACCAGTAGAGGTCTCCTGTGTTTTCCTCCACGGAGAAACCGTCCACCTCGTTTTTGAACAAGGGCAGGAAACCGACCTCGTTGATCAGATCAATGAGGTCCTCCCACGTCTGGACACGGCTGGGGTCATCCCAGTCCAGTCCCCGCATGATCCACTCTCCGTTTTCGATGGCCACTGTACCGCCCCCTTACGATGCCATTATAGCACAGTAGTTCTATGGTTTCTACCGCGGTTCACCGTGGGGGCGACCCAGCGAATACTCATATTGAAAGCGAACAAGAGGCAGGCAATCAGCCTCCTCTTGCTCACTTCTGCGCTTAAAACTCCAGCCTGGAGATCTGCTCCCACTGGAGGATGTACCGCTCGTCCACGATCTGGTTCTTATGGTAATGCCCGAAGAACCAGTAGGCGAATTGGCACCGCTGTTTCACTGTTTCCAGGAAGTCCGTCAGCTCGTCCGTTCCGTAGCCGGGGTCGAGCTTTTTGACGATACTGCTGGGGGCGCAGTGGGTCAGGATGCAGTCCACCGCCCAGCCTGCCCGCTCCAGATTCGCCAGCGCCTCGTTGTATTCCTCCGCGCTGGGCAGTTCCTCCGACCACCAGGACACGCCCTTCACCCGAAACATGGCCCGCAGCCTCCGCATCAGCCAATACTGCCGCTCAAAGTCCGGATCGGCTGGGTCCAGGATGCCGTCCTGGATATCGTGGGAGGACGCGCCGCCCATAGTGAACCAGGTCAGACCGCCGAAGGTGAAGACCTGCCCCCGCATGAGATGAAGGACATGCTCCCGCACCACATGAACACGTCCGCCGTTCCAACGCTTTTCCGGAAGGGCATTCAGGAGATCGAAGTTCTCATGGTTCCCGTCCACAAACAGGGTGGTAAAGGGCTTTTCCTCCAACCAGTCCAACCAGTATTGGTCTTTGGGACTTCCGTCCCACAGCCCTCCGAAGTCGCCTGTGACGATCACATAATCCTCACGGCCCATGTTTTTCTGCTGAGGGAAGTATTTGCTCCCAAACCTCTGAAATCCGCCGTGGGTATCGCCTGTAATATAAACCGACATCTGATCACCTCTCTCCCCGCCTACAGGGTCATCTGCTGCTGTCCCGGGAGGGGTTCTCCCCGCTGCCGGAGTTCCTCGCCGGCCGCCGTGCGAATGCCGAGGCCATTTCGGGTCTCCGCCGTCACCAGGCGGCCCTCTCGGATGAGGCGCTCCACCAGCTCCCCCACATAGCGGTTTGCCAAGTTGTTTTTTCCATCCTTGTCGCAGAGCCTATGGACGGAGAACTGTTTCGCAATGCTCAGCTCGGCCGGGCCTGTGACATACAGGTTCTTCCGCTTCGTCTGGTACCGCTCCAGAATGGCCTCTATGATCTCATCGCGTCTGTCCTCCAGTTGTTTCAGATACTCCGCGTCTGTGAGTTCCCAGTACCGTTCGTAGCAGTCCACCCCCTGGCATTGGAAGGTTTGCGCACCCTCCAAGAGTTCCTGGAGCCGGGGAATCTCATCGGTCTGGATCACCCCGCTGAAATTCATGGGGTGGAGATACAGATCCTGCTGACCCTTCGTGACTATGTCGCTGGAACTGCTGTCTTCCCTGGCGGGATGCAGCTCCCAGCCTGCCGACTGAAACAAGGTGCGTGTCTCATCCCGGAAGGCGTGCTCGACGCCTTTATCCGGCCAACCACTGTCGTACCGATAGGAGCTGCGGATCCGAAAGTACACTTCTCTGTATTCCATCATACCACCTCCTCGTCTGTTATACTACAATGCCACGAAACTTCTGTATTATCTATTCATCAAGCCCAACGAAAACCTCCGCAAAAATTGGGCAAAAGTGTGACACTCCATCATTATGGCGTCAAACTGAGAAAATTTACTGGCTGTTGCAAAAGGACTGCCACAGTAGGTTGACGATCACACAGCTTATATTTTAATCATACCCTTCTGCCAGACCAATGCTGATCCCGAGCGCCCAGTCGATCCGTTTCATCTCAGGCTCACTTAACATCCCAATTCTTCCCTTGAGCCTGGACTTGTCAATGGTACGGAGTTGCTCCAAAAGAATTGTAGAACCACAGTGCAGGCCACTCGAGTGCTTGTTTAGGCTTACATGGGTGGGCAGCCTCGCTTTCCCCATCTTGCTTGTAACAGGAGCAGCTATCACTGTAGGACTATGCCGGTTGCCCATATTGTTCTGCAGAATGAGCACAGGGCGTATGCCGCCTTGCTCAGATCCAACTACTGGCCTCAGATCCGCATAATAGAGCTCGCCCCGATGGATCTCGTGTGGGAAATATGTTCTCATGAGATACACCTCCTTAATAAGTTGCGGCTTAATACCACAAAAATAGGGACCGCTCCCGCCCTTGACTAACTCCAATTTCTCCTGTGTTCATTTAGAATTCGTATCGTAAAAAGATCCTCATTAACCGGAGACTGAAGCAGGGGGCAAGAGCGGTCCCCATGGCTTCTGATATTAAGACTTCACATTTGTGTTGTCTTTCTCGGGCTGCGCTCGTATTCGACACTACTTCCCCAAGCGCAAAAGCCTGTGCCGCCGGCACCGGCTCTTCAGGGCAATCATCTGAACCGCGGCTGGCTCCACCGCGTCATGGGAGTCTCACCCCCGGCAGGATCTCTGTCGGCCGCCCTCCTTGCTTGATCCCCATTCCGGTGGGGGCTGGGACTGGACGGAAGTATCATTGTCCCTGACGGAGTCATTGCGAAACAGTTTGCCATCGGCTGTTTTGCGGACGGATGGAACCGCTCGGCACCTTATTTGGCCGTCGTTGATAGATGTAGGTCAGCCTGGTTGTCAGAACCGAACAGAAATGTATGGGTGTCTTCGTTCGCAACCTTGCGCTGTGCATCTACAGGTGGTCTTGGCGCATCCTCCGGAGTCGCTCGCCCTTTTTCAAAGGGCCCCGTCAGGAAGGTATTCAGATGGTTGGGTATTCGGTTTTCAAGGAACCCGAGGGGGGAGATAATTCAACCCCCTCACTACTAAGCCGAGTTCGTGAGGGGGTTGAGAACCAAAAAATTATTTTATTTTCATCAAAGCCCGGAGTTTACTCAAAATTTTATGGCGGCGCTTATTCACCGCCTTCTGCGAGATATTGATTTGTTTGGCATACTCACGCTCCGTCAGCTCCTCGAAATACAAGGCACGGATCAGATTCTGCTCCTCCAGAGGGAGCTGTGCCAAACACTGACGCAGTTCCTGCAGTAGGATATTGCCAACCGCTTTGTCTTCCACGCTCTCAGCATTAGGATCTGGAACCATTTCTTCTCCAAGGGTTTCTTCCGTATCCAAATCACTGTATGAGACCTTTCCGTTTCGGACATCTTTCTCATCCAATGTTTTGGTGTGACGTTCCACTCGGTAATAGGTCAGATAAACATCCTTTGTGACCTCTACCAGATGTCCCTCTACTCTAAGACGATATTTCCTTTCCTCTGCCATGAGGCAGTCCTCCGTTTCTTCTGAAATTTTGAAAAGTCAAAATCTCAGAAGCCGGAGGCCCTCTGCACCGATTTGGGTGTTGGCAGTGGGCAAACCCCTCCTGTAACACGCCGGCCCTCCTGGTACCGGGCAGAAAAAAGCCGGGGACGCTGAAATGCGTCCCCGGCATACTCCTGCCGCCATATTGCGGCAGGAGCAAAGAGGCCCCAGATGCTTTTCAGCGTCTGGGGCCTCTAACTCGTTAAGTTATTCATTTTTGAGCATACCTGCCACTGTACCGAGTATAACAGAGGCAAAGTCGGAAGGGAGTAGGGATTGGGTCGGTTTTTCATCGGGAATTAGTCGGGAAACAGTCGGGGGGCATCTAACTCCTCTTGAAGTTCCGGAACCGCATATCCAAACAGGCAGACAGAAAACAGGAAAAGCGCCTCGCGCTTTCGGTCATAGAAAACACTCCGCTCCATGTTCAGCTCGTCCAGCAGTTCCTTCTCTGTGCTGTTGAAGCGATGGATGAATTGCTTGGTCAGGATTTCATAATAGAGTTCTCCACGATCCGGATACCGTTTCAGGCGGAGCAGGGCTCGGTCGATCACATCGACCAGCATGCGGCTCTCCATGACGCAGCAGACCTTTTCCTCAAATTCCTGGAGGTCAATATTCGGGGCAAAGTTTTCCAGATAGCAGAGGCCGGCATCAGCGTCCCGGTTTCCGAGTTCCCATGCATATTCGTGCAGCTCCTCTGCACGCTCACTGAGGACCCACACCACGTCCCGATAGATCTTCAGGATCAGCTTTACCCGATGGTAGGCCAGCTGGCTATCAAATCCAAGGGAGGCCATCTGTTTCTTGCACTTTTGGACAGTGACACTCTCTTTCCGCATTTTTTCTCCTCCTCCCATGTTCGCTAAGTTGCGAACAAACAAGATAACAAAACACTTTTCGAATACTGTGAAAGCCGGAGGCCCTCTTAAGGAAGAGGGCCTTACTAAGCCAAGCTTATAGTAAATTATGAACTTCCAACCGAATCCGCATTGCCTGTTTTGACACTTGGAAGATCCGCGCCATTTCCGTGACCAAGCACTCCTTGCTTTTGCCCGGACGGAGACGGTAAAAGCATTTTTTTACTTGAGGTATAGGCATTAAAAGGGCTGTTGCAAGAGCATCTGCCTGCCGCTCAATGAAACCACAGCTTTCATCCGAGGAAGTTTTACCATCATAGGCCGCAACATCGCCAGTGCCAGAGTATAATTTCTGGTGCAGGACCCAGTGTCCCAGTTCATGAGCGCAGGTAAAGCGCATTCTCCCAAGAAGCCTGTCTATACAGAGACGTTCATCAATCAAAATTGTCCCAGCCTTCACAGCAATCAAACGGTATTGCCTCTCTGTTCGGTCATATAAAATGGCTGCTCCGTCATCAAAAATGGTTTCTCCAAGGACGCTCCCATTTTTGCGAAGGGTATGGTACTCCAGAGTCAGATTAAACTTTGTTTCAATGATCGTTTCGACTGGGATCGCCTGAGGAGGACCTTCCAACAGTGTGCGATCATATTCCAGCAGAATCTTTCGACCGATGGTTTCGATGGCTTCCAGTCGGTACTTAGGCGCATACAAGGAAATCCCTCCTCAGCTTTGACGGCTTTTCAACATTTCCATAAATGCCGCCCATTCCTCATCCGTAGCGTCAACTTCTTTTGCGACTCTCAGGGCCGCCCGGACAATATCATGAGTTCGGATATAATCCGGCAGATCCGCAGGAACAGATTGTCTGGACTCTGCGGCTAAATCCAAAAGCAATTCATGCTCCTGCTTGTCCAGCTCCAGGAAGGAGGAAATTCGATCCACAAACTGTCCTTCTGGTGCGGGACGCCGCCCTTGCTCAATGTCGCAGAGGTATCCATAAGCAATTCCGAGATATTTGGCTGTGTCTCGGAGATTCAGCTTGGCCGCTTTGCGCCTTGTCCCGATGAATGCCCCAAAGGTCATGTCGCATTCCTCCCCTTGTGGTTAGTTCGCTCAGCTGCGAACATCTTGCTTATATTATAACTGGTACAAATGTTCGATACAAGGAGTAAAAAAGAAATTGGGGCGAGGTGTTAAATTATCGTAACACCTCGCCCCGCAGTTACAGGAATGTGCGGGCGATCCGCGCCATCTCCTCCACGCACTTCTGGGGAGCAGTAATTTTGACTCCGCCCATGAACTTGAATACCCATCCATAAAAGGTCCCGCTGGGGTTCACTTCGATTTGAGCCACAAAATGCTCACTATCGTATGGATGTGTGGGAACGGCCTCTCCATAATCGTCCACGATTGTTTTCATGAACCGATTTTCACAGAGGAGTTCGACGAGGACAGTATGACCGGCCGCAAACATATCGATCATCTTATTGGTATAGTCGGCTACATCGAAATCAGGTTGAGGCACATAGGTGGATTCCAGGATCTCAATTCCGGCCAGCCGATCCACACGGAAATGCGCCATGCCATGGTGCTTGTGGGAATATCCGATCAGATAGTAGTGGTCGTTTTTCCATTCCAGGGCGTAAGGGTCCAGCTTATAAAAATAGCCGTTATGCTTGAGAACTCGCTCTTTCTGCTGTGTGTACTCATAATACTGGAACTGGATCTGCCGGTTTTCCAGGATGGCATTCTGGACACCATCGATGATGTAATAGACCTTCTCATTATGTGGTTTGATCCGGCTCGAAATCGCCGCCAACCGGCGAAGCTGCATGGCCTCTGCCTCGCTGGTCAGCCGGCAGAGTTTCTGGATGAGTTCATTTGTTTTTTCCGCCGATATGACCTTGGAGGATGCAACGGCATCCGTCAGCATCTTTAATTCAGGATACTCAAACAAACGGTTACCTATGAAATATTGGTTTTGCGTGCTCTTAGTAACTACGATATCGACACCAGCTAAAATAAGGTCCTGCAGATCCCCATACACTGTCTGTCGCACCGCATGGATTCCCTTGCCATTGAGATAGTCCAGTATATCGGCTACGGTGACGGGATGCTCCTCATCCGTCCGAAGATAGAGATATTTCAAAATCTCCAAGATCCTGATATTGCTTTGCTTTTGCATCAATATGCCTCCAGTTGTGGATGTCAATCACGGTTCCCGGCCGCGTACTCTCCCATGTTGATGTCCAGCACCGCTCTGGGCGGCTGGATCAGGGCGTCCTCATACCGGCATTTCCACTGGACATCCCGGCTCATCTGGCCATCCTCCACACCATCCACCGTCTCCCCGTCCTCAATGGGATTGTCATTTGCCAGAATGTACGACGCCACATTGTAGGCGTGGTTTACCACCCAGTTGGGGTCCATATCGTGGAAGTGGTACTGGAGATCCGGTAGGAACAGGGTGCTCATGCCCACCGTGTCGATGAGCATATCCTCCGTACCCTCAATGTTGAAGAATCGGACATTGACGCCAAAGCGGATGAACCGATCCGAGCCTTCAATCTGATGGGAACGCACATCCTCCGCCAGCAGGAGCTTGCCGCAGTTCTGGAAATAGAATGCTTCGCATGAGGGGTACAGCTCCGCCAGAGCCTCCAAGAAGTCGGCGTCCAGGTTGGCCCGCTCCAGCGCCGGAAGCGCCGCAGCCAGCATATCGGTGGCCACCACCTGATACCGGCACTCCCGGAAAATCCGCTCTCGGTCTTCCTGGCAGTCCCACATCTGGCTCAGCAAAAAGGCATCAAAGCCTTTGCCCTTGAACTTGTCGCATTTCATCACCATCAGCTGTACCGGGCACTTGCCGTCCTGAAATTCCGCTATATGATCCAGAGCGGCAAAGCCAGCCATTTTCTTATCATAACAGAAGCACTCTGCTGATCCGATGTGTTTCCCCATTACGGCAGTCATTTTCTCTTTGTCCGGCATGTCCACCGGCTCTTTAAATAGCATCTGAATGAGATAGGGGCCGCCGGGCTGGTGGCCTTTTTTGTCATCCAGGTTCTGCTGGAACAATTTATTGCTCATTTGCTTTCCTCCTTCTTCTCCGGGAACAGCTTCCACCGGAATTCCAGTTCTTTCTGGACAAACTCTTTCGGCAGGCCCCGGGGATTGGCAATGAGATACCATACCCGAAAGGTGCGTTTCTTCGGATCTGTTTCCTGCTGGTAGAGCTGATAGCCCGCCTCATCCTCCTGTGTCCACCGTCCTGTCTGCCGCTTGGCCTGCACAAAGGGTTCCACCACCTGGTCCAGTTCCTC